>CAZSFB010000015.1:0-18939 GCA_964606035.1 uncultured bacterium
GGCTGCCCGGATGGGGCACCGGACGTTTGTGTCGGAGATAGGTGGCCTTTCACTGAAGAAAAGCAGCCTGCAGCTGACTGTGCAGGAAACTCTAATCCGTCAAGGGACCCCGTCACGGCCGTTGCGCCCCTTCTTTGAACTGAGAGGTAGGCCTGCGACAGCTGGCAGCGGGGATTTTGACCTGATACTGATGCGCAAGGATCCACCCGTGGACACACGCTATCTGCAGGCTCTGTGGATGCTGGATTTCTCGGATGCGCCCGTGATTAATGAGCCGGAAGGGATCAGAGCAGCGAGCGAAAAGCTGTTTGCTCTCCGTTTTCCGGATCTGATCCCGCCGACAATTGTTACTTCCAGACGCGAGGAACTGGATGGTTTCTGCCGGGAGCAGGGTGGGCAGATTGTACTGAAACCCATAGACGGCTTTGCAGGGCGGGGCGTGTTTTCGTGGAGCCTGACAGACCCAAACCGGGGTGTGATCTGGGAGGAGATGACGGACAGGGGTACACGGCCCGTCATCTCCCAGCGGTTCCTGCCGGAAGTGAGGAAAGGTGACAAGCGAATCCTGCTCTGGAACGGGCAGATCCTTGGTGCGGTGAACCGTATCGCAAGGCGGGGTGAGGTCCGGTCAAATCTCGCGGCTGGCGGAACGGCCATTCGCACAACAGTAACCGCAAGAGAGAGGGAACTTGCAGAGGTGATCATTCCCCATCTTCTGGATCTGGGACTTCTGTTTGTGGGTCTGGATGTTATTGGTGGCTATCTCACCGAAGTGAATGTGACTTCACCGACCTGCCTCGTCGAGCTTGAAGAGTTCAGCGGAGTACGCCACTCGGAGAGCGTCGTAAACGACTGGGCTGAAGTGCTTTCCTGAACGCCGGGCCGGTCGCCGGGGCTTTTATGGCTGCAAAATCCCAATATGTTCTTTCTCTGAATGCGGGCTCCTCGTCGCTTAAGTTCGACCTGTTTGAGTTTCCGGCGGCCCGGCGGCTGGCTTCCGGCCTGGTGGAGCGCGTCGGAAGTGATCGCTCCGAGATACGAATCCGCTATGAGAATGGCGAGACTGAGACCCGTCGGTCCAGACTGAAAGATCACAAATCGGCGGTTCTATCGGTGGCCGACCGGCTTCATGAACATTCGGGGGTTCCAGTCGGCAGTCATGAGGACGTGGCAGTCATTGGGCACCGGATCGTCCACGGATCAGATAAGTATACTGATCCTGTCGAAATCACGGGGGAGGTGGAGGCGGATATCGAGAGGTTTTGTCCGCTTTCAGTTGTCCGTGTGGCCCGTGCCGTCTGGCCACAGGCCAGGCATGTTGCTTGCTTTGATACCGCCTTTCACTCAAGGCTTCCACCAGCCTCGCGATACTATGCGATCCCGCTCGAACTGGCACTGAAATATGGTGTTCGCCGTTTCGGTTTTCATGGATTGTCTCATTCATACCTTGCCGCGGAGGCGGCCCGGGTGCTCGGCCGCCCTCTTGCCAGATTGAAGCTCATTACCTGCCATCTTGGTGCGGGTTGCTCGGTGACCGCTATCCGTAATGGCCGAAGCATCGATACAACCATGGGATATTCACCACTCGAAGGGCTTCCGATGCAGACCCGGGCGGGAGACATTGACCCGGCTGCAGTCGCGCGAATCGCCGAGATCCGGAGGGTCACGGTGGAAGAGGCCGTGCGGTTTCTCAATATGCAATGTGGTTTTCGGGGCGTCAGTGCGACGAGCGGAGACATGCGGGATATTCTTGATCATCGGCGCAAGGCTCACGAACCCTCGATTATCGCGGTGGAGATGTTTACCAGCAGGGTCCGAAAGGCGATCGGCGCATATGCGGCCCTGCTCGGGGGACTCGATGCCGTCGTATTTTCGGCCGGGATTGGAGAAAACTCCCCTGAGATCCGGTCAGAGATCTGTGATGGTCTGGAGTTTTTGGGCATCGGGATCAGCGGAGGCCGCAACCGGCGTGTGACTGGACCAACGGCACCCCATGATATTTCAACGGATCATGCCCGTGTCCGGACGCTGGTGATCCCGACAGATGAGGAGCGCTGCATCGCCCGGCAGGCCTATGAACTGGCCGGCTGAATGTCGAAGGTGATTTTTCCCTCCACCGCTCCGAGGGTGACGGTACCACCATCTGCTAGCCTGCCGAACAGGATTTCGCTGGAAAGAGGATGGGAGATTTCGGCTTCGACAAGCCTTCTTACGTGACGGGCACCGTAGGTCGGATCGTAACCCTTATCGGACAGGTATGTCAGGGCCGACGGATCCAGAACTATTCTAACATTCCTGGCGGACAATCGTTGCTCCAGCTCAGAGATGACCTTCCGGACGACCTGCTCCACCTGCTGGCGGCCAAGGTCGGCAAACTGGACAATCGCTGTCAGGCGGTTGCGAAATTCCGGGGAAAATACCTTTTCGACAGCCTTCTGGCCGGGATCTACCCTGCCACCATCACCAAATCCGACGGCTTTCTGCGAGCGTTCCCGTGCGCCGAGGTTTGTCGTCAGGATCAGGATCACATGCCTGAAATCTGTTTTCCGTCCGTTGTTGTCAGTCAGCGTTGCGTGGTCCATCACCTGAAGCAGGATGTTGTAGATATCCTCGTGAGCCTTTTCGATTTCATCCAGCAACAGGACCGCATGTGGCGACCGGTGAATGGCATCGGTAAGCTGACCTCCCTGATCGAAGCCGACATATCCCGGCGGTGAGCCGATCAGGCGGGATACGGTGTGCTTTTCCATGTACTCGCTCATGTCGAACCGGATAAAGGGCATTCCAAGAATATCGGCGAGCTGCCTTGATAGTTCCGTTTTGCCGACTCCAGTCGGTCCGGCGAACAGGAATGAGCCTACAGGCCGGTCTGGTTCGCCGATTCCAGTGCGCGACAGCTGGATGGCATTGACGATCTGGTCGATGGCCGGGTCCTGGCCGAAGATACGGGACTTCAGTCCGGCCCGCAGGTTCCTCAGTCGTTCCTTTTCATCAGTCTTGACGGTGCGGGCCGGAACTCCGGCAATCCGGGAGACGGCAGTCTCAATCTGGGATGCGGTGACTTCCGGGATACCGCTTTTGCCTGCCTTTAGCTTAACTTCTGCACCAGTTTCATCAATGACATCGATGGCCTTATCGGGGAGCCTGCGATCAAGGATATGCTTTGCTGAAAGCTCTACTGCTGATTCGAGGGCGTCCGGGAGATAACGGACCTTGTGAAAGTCTTCATAGTGTTTTTGCAGGCCCTTGAGGATCTGAAGTGACTCTTCCTGGGTGGGTTCTTTCACCTCAACCTTCTGGAAGCGGCGGGCCAGGGCATGGTCCTTCTCAAAGATACTGCGGAACTCCTGGTAGGTGGTGGTCCCGATGCATTTAATTTCTCCGTTCGACAGGGCCGGCTTCAGCAGGTTCGACGCATCCAGGGAACTGCCGGAAGCAGCTCCTGCACCGATAATTGTATGGATTTCATCGATGAAGATGACGTTGTTGGAATCGGCCTTTATGGCCTCAACAACGGCTTTTAGCCGTTCTTCAAATTCGCCACGGAACTTTGTGCCCGCGAGAAGTGCCGCCATGTCGAGCGCGTATATGTGAAACTGGCTCAGGCTGGCGGGCACTTCACCACGGACGATTTTCAGCGCGAGTCCTTCAGCAATCGCGGTTTTCCCGACTCCAGCATCACCAACAAGTACCGGATTGTTTTTCCGGCGTCGTGAGAGAATATGGATGACCCGGTCGATCTCTTTTTCCCGGCCTACCATCGGGTCGATTTTGCCGGTAGATGCCCTCTCGTTCAGGTCGGTGCAAAACTGTTTCAGTGGGTTATGGATGCCTTCTTCTTCGAAGGCCTCATCGGGCTGGGGGTCTCCTCGCCTCGTCCGTGGAACCGGCAGGCTGCTTCGGGAAATACCGTGGGAAATGTACTGGACCACCATGAGTCTCGTGACTCCCTGCTTCTCCAGGAAATGGACAGCATGGCTTTCGCGTTCCCGGAAGAGGGCAACGAGTATGTTGGAGCCATCAAGCGTGGATTTACCGGCAGACTGGACATGTCCGGCGGCTCGCTGCAGCACGGCCTGGAATCCGATTGTATATTCAGGCTCCCCATCGGTGTCTTCGGGAATCTTCGTCATGTCGTTATCAAGATGGGACAGCAGTTCGGCCCGGAGCAGATCCATATCGGCGCCGCAATGGACAAGAATGTCCCGTGCCTTCGGATCTTCTGTAAGGGCCAGCAGGAGATGCTCGCAGGTTACATATTCATGCCGGGCCTTTTCCGCCATCTCGAACGCGGTCTTCAGGGTTTTTTGCAGATCCTCGGAGACTTTCATCCGCCATCCCCTTCCTCGACTTCCATGACTGCCTGAAGTGGATGCTCGTGCTGCCGGGCAAGGTTGTGAACCTGCTGGAGTTTTGTACGGGCAACGTCGAAGGTGAATACGCCACAGATTCCGCGGCCTTTTGTATGTACATCCAGCATCAGACGGGTTGCATCGCCATGATTCTTGTAAAAAACGGATTGCAGAAGCCAGACAACGAATTCCATTGGCGTGTAGTCGTCATTAAGCAGGATCACGGCATATTTGTTCGGACGGCGGGTCCGTACCTGCTCTTCCGTAATGACCGACGTGTCGCCCTGATGCCACACATCTTTTGGGTTCGATCCGCTCATATTCGTATCTATCGTTCTTCGCCTTCTCCTGCGTATCCCGGAGCTTTCCGCCAAGGGCTGATGTCCCCGGCTTCGAGGCCACCGGCCGCCCGGGTGCCGCGGATACGTTTCAGCGGCGACGCTCTATTATAGCTGGAAATGGTCCGTTCGACTGCAGCCCGTTCCCGCTCGAGAAAATTTGCGATTGCTCTTCGACCGGCCGGGTTCCTGACCCAGTGGCAGCTCCATGTCGGTCTTGCGGCAAAACCCCTGAGGAACTTGTGCTCGCCCTGTGCGCCGGCCTCAAACAGCACTTTTCCGGTGGAAATGGCGTGGTCTATGAGTTGGTAAAAGCAGAGCTCGAAATGAAGGTTCGGGGCGTCAATGTCGGTTCCCCAGTAACGGCCATAGAGGTTAGGTCCTTTTTCAAAGTTCAGTGTCCCCGCCACCGGCTCTCCGTTCATTTCGGCGAGAGAGAGCACCATCCGGTGCCGGAATGACTCGAGTATTTTCGGGAAAAAGGCCCTTTTCAGGTAACCGGGAGATCCTCCCTTTCGCAGGTGTGTTTTCTGATAGAACCGCCATAGCGCATCCATGTGCCCGTTGGTAATCGAGTTCCCTGTGACTGTTTGCAGGTCCAGACCAAGAGTGGCGGCTTCCCGGCGTTCCTTCCGGATATGCTTTCTTTTCTGTGACCGGAGATCATTCAGGTAGTCATCGAATGATTTGTACCCGTAATTAGTCCAGTGAAACTGGTAGGTCAGGCGGGGCAGGAATCCGAGATCCTTGAGGAGATCGCATTCATGAGGGGTGCAGAACAGCACATGCACCGACGAACATCCGCTGGAATCAGCCAGATCTATCAGTGATGACGCCAGTGCCTTTACAACAGGTTCGGCAGGTACATCCGGCCGGAAAAGAAACCGGCTTCCGGTGGCGGGGGTAAAGGGAGCGGCCACGGTGATTTTGGGATAATAGGGAATCCCTGCCTGCTCGAATCCGCTGGCCCACTGGAAGTCGAAGATAAACTCTCCCCAGGAATCCTCTCGTACGTAAAATGGCGCCGCTGCCAGAAGGCCGGCACTGTCAGATTCGAGTGTCAGGTACCCTGGTTCCCAGCCGGTGCCCGGTCCTACGCTGTCGCTTTCTTCAAGCGCCTGGAGAAACTCATGTTCCAGAAAAGGGTTGCCTTCGTCCACACAGGTGTTCCAGCTGCTTCGAAGAATATCAGAAATGGATTCCCATATCCGGATTCGGGCAGAACCGATCTGTGCCTGTGAAACCATTGAATCCAATTGTGAACGGTTTGGGCTTGCGGTAGAACGGCCAGATGAAGACGTTTGCATATACCCGGCTCCAGGCTGCGGTAATCCTTTTCATGACTGTGCCATTGCTGGCGGTGGCCGCCGGTAGATCTGAAATCTCATTTGATCCCAAGGGCCCTGTAGCCAGGGGAAAGCCGTACCGGGCAGAAGCCGATGGCGCGCAGATCATCATTCCTGATGGGTGGGTATACCGCGAGGAGGAACACGGTCTCCTTCTGGGAAGCGATTCGGAACCCGGACTGATTGTGGTCTGGATCGCCCGCGTGGATACTCCCGAAGCTGTCGAGCGGGAGATGTCAGAAGCACTTGCGGGTACGGGCAGCAGGTTCGGTCCGCTGGAACACCGGCAGAAAATCAGGCTGAATGCAGGTGAGGGGATAATAGCGGAGGCATCGGGCATGGATGGGCAGGGCGTGGCTGTCCGGGCAAGGCTCGCCGCAATGAAGGGAAAAGGTTTTTCCGTGTTCGTGGCGGGTCTCACGACCAACGAGCTGGAAAAGATGGGCAGTATCCGGAGCCGTGTCGATTCCATGATCCGGTCGGTTTCCTTTTTTGCGGTGGATCGGAGTCGTTCAGCCAATCTCGTTGCTGGCCAGTGGTGGAGCTATTCCGGTGCCTCCGGCACTTCTGGTGGTGGTGGAAGTGAGCGGACTCTGGCTTTCTGTCCTGACGGGCGTTATTTCGAGTCCAGTGAGTCTGGCTACTACGGTTCTGGCTGGGGCACTGCTTCATCGGGCAGTAGTGCCGGACGATGGACAGCATCCGGAACAGAGCGGAGCGGGACTGTCCGGGTAACTTTTCAAGATGGCTCTTCCCGTGAATACAGTTACGAAGGCAAGGGACCGGACGATCTCAAATTCAACAATCGTGAATTCGGCCGGGTCGCAGCGTCCTTTTGCCGATGACATTCAGTCCAGTCGCATAGTTAGAGTTTGGGGCTGATTCACGTTCAGATTACGCAAATATTTGTGTCAAACATGGGCAATTTGCCCTGAATCGAGCCATAATGAAACATTCATAGCCGTCATGTGCAATGGGTCACATTTTGATTTTTCCCTGTAGTTTTAGGTGTTTAGGCATTTCGACTGGTGACCAATAAACCTTTACTTCCCTTTTCACCGAAAAGTTCCTGCTTGGTATTGCTACCCCCACCCTCAATCTATAGGATTAGCCGCTCGTAATCTTTGGGTCTATTGGTTCTTTGCCAATCACAACTGAATAAATGGGGAGTCTAGGGATGCGACTTGCGTCCGTTTTTAACGCTGTCACTGCTTTTTCGCTTGTTTTCACAACGCTGCTGTTCACCGGCTGCTCCGGGAATCCGGAGAAGGTCCTGGTGTTTTCGCCAGCTCCACTAAGGGAGCAGGTCGCCGGCGTACCGATGGTGCCGTTCAACGTCAGGATAGTTGACGTTCGCGGCGAGCCGCTCGGAGATGAAGGTGTGCCGGTTACGGTCACCCTCAAGGCCGGAACGGACGTGCTGAACGGCACGCTGACGGTCAACACTGTGGGCGGCACTGCGGTGTTTGACGACGTCGTTTACCGTACCGCAGAGCCAATCACGGTTGATATTACGGCCCCGGGTGCGCGTCCGATACTCGATGTTCCCATTGTTGTGATTCCCAACGTGCCGGCGCAGCTTGCTTTCGCAACTCCCCCGGTAAGCCCGGTGGTTGCCGGAACCGTCTGGGCACCATTTACGGTCGAGCTCCGTGATGCCTATGGAAACAGGATCAACGATTCCCAGGTGATTGCACTGTCGGTGGTCGCCCCGCCGGCAACGGGTGTGATGCAGGGCACAACAACTGTAAACGCAGTCCGTGGCGTCGCGACCTTCTCGGATATCAGCTACACGGTCGCAGAAGACATCATTCTGCGAGCCGAATCTGCCGATTTGGTAGCGACAATTTCCCTTTCTGTAACCGTCGATCCGGACGCAACGGGCCCGCTCCATCTGTCATTTTCACAGCAGCCCCAGAATGGCACCACCGACTCGAACCAGACCATCAAGGTCGCGATCCTGGACCAGTATAATAACGTGGTGACCTCCCGTACGGACGTCATTACGCTGGCAATCGGCGTGAACCCAGGCACATCGGTATGCCCCAACTGCACGGCTGTCGCGGCAGTGGATGGTGTCGCCACCTTCTCAAACATCAAGCTGAACCGTCCCGGTGTAGGTTATACGCTGACGGCGACAGCGGGTGTTCCGATCAGCGCTACTCTGGAAAGCGCGCCATTCAATCTCACCCATGGTGCCCCGGCGTCAGTGGTCTGGGTGGATCCGGTGGCTTCGACCGACCGCTCCCCGGTGACGACGCAAACCGCCGGAGTGATCTGGACACCGGTAGCTGGTGCATCGGTCGCTGCGTTTGTGCTCGACCAGGATGGCAACCTGACGACCCTGAACAATTCGACCTCGGTGAAGATTGAGCGGCAGGGCAATCCCGCGGATCCCGCATTTGTCAGTAACACCGTTACGGTGTCTGGCGGCGTCGCGCAGTTCTCGGCGGTGACCTACAACGTATCCGACGCGCTTCCGATTACCGTGCAGGCCGTGTCAGCAGGTCTGGCTCCCTCTCCTATCGTTAACGTGACCGTCAATCACGGTCCGGCTGCATCGCTTAATCTCACCACACCGCCAGGGAGTACCAATGCTGACGCCTCCCAAGTGGTCGGCGTGACCGTGCGCGACGCGCTCGGAAACGTGGTGACATCGCCGTCCGCCGGCATCACCCTGACGGTGACGACTCCCTGTGGAGCGAGCCTCGCTACTGGCACAGGCCCTGTGCTTCCGGTCAGTGGTGTTGCATCGTTTTCTCTCCAGGTCGGGCGTGCCTGTACCGGTTACACCCTCTCGGCGAGCAACGGTGTGCAGGTATCGCTGAGCAGCGCGGCCTTCGACATTACTCACGGTGCCGCAACGAATCTGAACTATGCCATCGCTCCGGTGACGAATACTGCCGATACCCGCCAGACAGTTCATGTCGAGGTCCGCGACCAGTTCAACAACCGGGTGACAACTGGAGCTGATTCGTCCGTGCTGGTGAATCTCTCTATTGGGACCAATGGTGGCGCACCCGTGCCTGGTTCCCTTGTCGGTTACACGCCCCAGGCAGCCAATCTGGGTCTTGCCCGTTTTGAGCAGTCTCAGGGTGGCACAGGCGTACAGATCAACCGCCGTGGAGCCGCTTATACGCTGGTGGCGAGTGCCACTGTTGGTGCTGGTGCCATCAACACGGTTTCCGGCCCATTCACGATTACGCCTGGTGCGGCCACAAAGGTGACTTTTGATCCGCTCGTGTCGCCGCTTCAGGGCCCCGAGCCGGCGGCTGCCCAGCCCGTAAACGGCTCGACCGATACCCTCCAGGCTCCGATCGTCAAGATCCTCGACCAGTTCAATAACACGGTGACCGACGATTCATCCACAACCGTAACGCTTTCTGTGAACAGTGGTCCGACGGACGGTTTTTGTCTGAACTGCATCCCTGTGACAGCGTCCAACGGCGTCGCCAATTTCTCGGCTGCAAACAGCTTCCGCCTTTCAAAGCCGGGCACCTACACGATCCGTGCAACCACAAGCAGCGGTTCGATTGCGACGGCCAATTCGAATGCCATCGTGATCTCGGTGGGTGCTCCGCACCATCTCAAATACGGTACTGCTCCTCTTTCGCAGCAGGTGGCAAGCCGCCGCTGGGATAATTTTACGGTCCAGATTGTTGACGAGTTCGGCAACCTGATTCCGACGGCGACAGGCAGCATCAGCATTGGCCTCACGCCGGGGGGCTCACCGAGTGGCAACGGCGGCCAGTGTCCGTCGGGGCCGTTTGCCGAGCTGTGCGGTACCATCACCCGTTCGGCTACCGGTGGTGTCGCCACATTCGATGATATTTTCTATAACACTGCGGAGGTTCTGGCCTTTACGGCGAGTTGTGCCGGTTGTGTTGCGCCGGTCAACGCCAACGGTCTTTCGTCGGATACGACGGCGAGCACCTCGTCGGCACCCATTTCGACCAGCGTTGATGTGCGGCCCGATGTCGTCGACCGTCTGGCCTTTGTTCCAGCGAACTCTCCTGCGGCAGTTGCCCAGACTGCAGGTTCCCCGTGGGGCACCTTTGAGGTCCGGGTTGAGGACTCCCATGGCAATGTGATCCCCACATCGCGTGATATAACTATTCAGGTCATTTCCGGCTGCCAGAATGAGGCATCCAACTTCATTGACAACGTCAATGTTCCACCGGACAGCTTCAAGCGCACCGCTATTCTTGGCGTCGCCACTTTCACCGGTATTCAGGCCAATTGTGCCGGCAATGTTGTGATTACGGCCGTGTCCGGTGCTCTGGCGGCCGCTGACCCCATTACTGTCCAGGTGAATCCGCTGACGGTCCAGCGTTATGCATTTATTCAGGAGCCAGTGCAGTCGGCTCGCGTGAGCGAGACGCAGATCCTCCAGGTGGCGGTTATCGACCAGTTCGACAACATTGTCACCACGGATAACTCTACCCCGGTTGTTCTTGACGTTGCCGTTGATGGTGCGAATGTGCCTCCGGCTACCTGTGTGCTTGGTTGCGTGGGCGCGACAACCATGGTGAATGGTGTGGCCACCATCCCCTTCCGCCTGAACCGGGTGGGGCAGGGTTATGTGCTCGAGGCCCGGCACCCACTGAATCCGACGCCAAATTCAGACCTGTCGTCTGCCTTCGAACTGACGCCGGGTGACCCGTTCCAGCTGTCATTCTCGGATGCTTCCGGAACGAGCTACGCACCGGTCAGCCCGCAGCGGGCAGATCTTGTATGGACTTCCGCCAGCAATCCGCTGCCGGTCACGGTTCATGTGCTTGACCAGGACGGCAACCTCTGCACCCAGATCGAATCGTCGGACAGTATTTTCATTGACATCGCCCAGACTGGCGGAGCCATCACCAATGGCGGATTCTCTAACGAGTCGCGTCGCGTGGTAGGGGGTATTGCACAGTTTCCGGGGCTCGTCTTCCGTACCTCCACCGGCGTGGCGACAATGGACGTTTATGCCCAGTCGCTTGACGTGCCGAATGACACGTCAAATGTCCCTGTGCAGGTCCAGAACGGCCTGACGGCAGCGCTTTCCTTCGTCAACCAGCCGAACTCCGGAGCCGAGCTGAATGCCGACGGAGCGAAGCCGATCACGATCGCTGCGCGTGACGCTTACGGGAACCTGGTGGAGACTGTCCACGGAACCGATCCGGCAAACCAGACGCTCAGCATGCTCATCACGCCGAACTCAACCAACGCCCGGTTTGTTGTGGGTGGTGTGGCGCAGCCGGTGAACAGCCCCCTGACGGCAGTGATCGGCGGCGGCTCGGGTCAGGGCACCTTCCAGCTGTGGATCGCAGAATCCGGCAGCAACTACCGCGTGACGGTATCGAACGGTGTGCACTCTGTCACGAGTGACCCGTTCACCAATGTCAACGGTGTTGCCGACCATCTGTTCTATGCCCGCCAGCCCACCAATGCGAATGCAGGTGTAAGCCAGCTGGTAACGGTCAACATCCTGGACCAGTGGAACAACCTGGTGCAGCAAACGCCATCGGGCGCGCTGCCGGCAAACCAGCACAACCAGCAGGTTGACCTGAACCTGATTCCTGGTGCCCCGGCGCCGAACTGCCTCCCAGCCTGCCCGTATCAGGTGAATGCCGTAGGCGGCGTCGCTAATTTCCAGGTCGCCCTGGACACGGACAGCCTTGGCAATCGCATGGAAGCCACCGCCACGGTTACGGGACAGACGCTTCAGAGCAATACGTTCAATATCCAGCCAGGCAATCCCGCGAACATCGTCTTCCAGGTTCCGCCAAACAACGTCACTACCGATGACAATCAAACCATTGTTGTCCGGGTAAATGACGATTTTGGAAATGCAATCAACACGCCGGTGACAGTGACGCTGTCACTCAGCCCGGATCCGCTTGGCAACCGGTGTGAGACCGGCTGTGGTTCCGCCGTAACCGCCAGCGGCCTGGCGACATTCAACAACGTCCGTGTCAACACGCCGGGCACATACACGCTCGTGGCGGCGGTCAACATCTTCGGCTTGTCGGCAGTGCCCAGCAACTCGTTCGTTGTGTCCGTTGGTGCTCCGAGCCGGATAGAATTCGGTTCGGTGCCGGCCTCCCAGCAGGTTGCGGGCCAGACGTGGACAACGTTCACTGCCCGGTTCGTGGATTTCTTCGGGAATACGGTGACCCAGGCCGGCAACGATATTACCGTTAGCCCGGTTCTCTTCCCGCTGGGTGGACAGATGTTCTTCGATGGTGGCGGCGACACGAAGCTGACGGATGCTTCCGGTATTGCCACCTTCAGTCAGACGATATCCGACCGCATCTACGCGCTGGTTGCCGGCGATTACACGTTTGATCTTACGACTACTGTCGGCGGTGTGTCCGCTTATGCGGGATACCCGGTGCGGGTGATTGGCGATACTCCGGACCAGATCACCATTGATCTCTCCGGACTCGGAGCGAACCAGGCCGCTGGAGATATCTGGCCGGACTTCACAGTCAGCGTCCGTGACGCCTACGGCAATATTGTCCCGACATCACGTCCGGTAACGATCGAAGTATCCGCGCCCGGTACCCAGGCCCTTCTGGATTTCGGGATTCCCGCGACACCGACACGGAGTTGTGTTGCCGGTACAGCCACCTTCGGTCCGGCCACGGGACTGAACCTGAGCTATGAAAGGGCGGAGACTATCGGTATTCGTGCGTATTCAGGCAGTCTTGCTCCGACGACGATCGTGTTCTCGATCGTTCCAGGCCTTCCGAATGCGCTCAGGTTCGCATCAGTACCGACGGATGGATCCGTTGACCTGCAGCAGACAGTTACCGTCGCGATTGTCGACAGCTACGACAACATTGTGACGTCGGGTGCCTCTGACAGCATTACCCTGTCGATCACGCCAGGTACCGGAAATCCCGGCGCAGTATTGTCGACGATCTCGGCAAATCCCGGGGCGACTGCCGCGGGTGTGGCGACTTTCAATCTAACCCAGATCAACCGTCCCAATGTCAATGTCGCTGGTGGTCCTTTCCCGGACTACCAGCTGCGGGCATCGGGTGGGACTTACGGCGTGGTTGACATGGATGTGACGGATGCATTCACGCGGACCCACGGCGTTCCGGATCACCTTCGCTTCCTGACTTCTCCGGTCAATGCACAGGTGACGGATCCGCTATCCGTGCAGGTCCAGCTTGAGGACCAGTTCGACAACGTTGCAGTGACGTCATCGGCGACTATCACCCTTGGCGTCGCAACAGGACCTGGTGGTGCACAGTTCGTGAACGGTTCGGGCAGCCTCATCACTCCGCAGCAGGTGACAGCAAGCGGCATCGCGACCTACGCAAACACGCATCTGAACCTGCCAGGTGCCTATGAGCTGAATGCCACTGGCGGTGGCCTGCCACTTGCGGCACCGTCGGCTTCCTTTACCCTGACGGAAGGACCGGCGGCGAAGCTTGCCATCGTGACTCAACCCACGACACCGATCCGTACTGACCAGAACCAGACGGTGGACGTCGCGGTGAAGGACCTGTTTGGGAACACGTTAACTGGTGACAATACCACCAGTGTACAGCTTTCCATTGCAAGCGGCCCGGTGGGTGGCGATTGCAGCCCGGTCCCATGTCCGATTTCTGACACGGCGACGGCGGGTATTGTTACCTTCAACGCATTCCAGCTTACCCGGCCTGGTACTTATACGATGACGGCTGGCAGCGGCGTACTGATTTCCGCAACAACCAACCCGTTCACGGTGACACCGGGTCTTCCGGATTCGATCGTGTTCGCATCGAGCCCAGTGGACCGTACCACCGATCAGACACAGTCGATCGTGCTGAATATTCTCGATGTTCACGGCAATATCGCGACGAACCAGACAGCCATCACGACGGTGACGCTGAGCATCGGGACGACCCCGGCCGCCACGCCTGACTCAAACCCGGCAGTGGTGCTCACGGGTGGTGGCCTGCAGACTCCAATCGGCGGCGTGGTTACCTATCCGAATGTCCGGATCAACAGTGCCCGTAACGGTTATCAGCTTGAGGCAATCACAGACGGTCCTGCTCTCAATACCGGACTCAGCGCTGCATTCAATATCACGCCGGGTGTGGCGGCTAAACTCGCGTTCGTTGCCCCCAATGACGGTATTGACCGCACAGCCGATCAGACACAACAGTTCGACGCCAGGGTTCTGGATCAAAATGATAACACTGTGACGACCGACAATGGCCGCCAGGTGACCCTCGCGTTTGCGGTGGATCCGTCGAGCGGAACCTCCAACCTGACAAATGGTGCCGGACTGATCCAGCCTACTGTTGGCGGGTATGTATCGTTTACGACAGCCCGCGTCAGCAAAGCGCTGGCACTTGCATACCGTCTCCAGGCGACGGCTGCTGGGCTGACACCCGGTCTGTCCAATTTCTTCACGATCACTCACGGCGCACCCGCACTCCTCACCTTTGAGATCCAGCCGTCGAGCACCACAGCGGACCTGACCCAGACGGTAAGCGTTGCCGTGCGTGACCAGTATGGAAATCTCCACTCGTCGGCGACGCCAGATGATGTGGAGCTGACGATTTCACCTTCTGCCAATCCGGGTGCTACGGCCCTGACCCCGACAGATCCGATCGTTGTGACACCTAATACCGGTATCGCTGCGTTTGCAGGAGTCCAGATTCCGGTATCCGCGAATGGTTACCGGTTGCGGGCACAATATCCGGATGCCGCTCCGACCATTTCCGTGGACAGCAATGCCTTCAATATTGCCGCGGGTGTAGCAACGCAGCTTGCCTTCATCACATCGCCGGTCGATACGACGGCTGATCTCACGCAGTCCATTGAGGTCGAATTGCTCGACACGAACGGCAACCGTGCTACAAGTGCCACCAACCCGGTCACGCTGGTGTACGATGGGACATTCCCCGCCGTTCCGGTTCTGGATACGCCGACGGTCTCGGGTGGCGAGGCGCGGTCGCCATCCAATGGCATTGTGATCTTCCCCAACGTCCGCTTGAACAAGGCGGGCGCGGATTTCCGGCTCCAGGCAAACGCGAACGGACTCATCAGCGATCTGAGCGATGAATTCGATATTGCTCATGGATTCCGTGATGCGCTGGTGTTTGACTATGGTCCGGACTTCTTTGCCCGGTCATGCACGAGCCCCGGTGCCAGCACCGCCGGTCCGGTCGATTTCGAAGTGTGTCTCATTGACGACTACGGCAATCTGGTCGACACGGGGTCAGGCGCGAATGGCCTCGTGACCACGCTTTCCTATGCGGTAAATGCGGGTGGGTCCACGGGCGCAAACCTAAATCCGAGTTCGGTAACAGCGGGTGGTATTGCCCTGTTCAATGCCCGCGTTGTGAACAAGGCCGGTGTTGGCTACATTACCAAGGCTACGGCCGGCGGCGGAATCACCGACGGATTCAGCAAGACCTTTGACGTGGCCGCAGGTGCGGCCACCCAGCTGCTGTTTGTGCAGCAGCCGACCAATGGTAACACGGACACTGTGGAGACCATTCAGGTGGCAGGTGTTGACAGCTATGAGAATATTGATCCCGCCTACACCAACACGATCGATCTGACGAAGACCACTGGTCCCGGCGGATGCTTCACTGGGTGCCCGGCAAGTCAGGCAGCCGTCGCAGGAATCGCCACGTTCTCCAATGTCCGCGTCCAGCAGGCCGGGACACACCAGTTTACGGCTGAAGATCTCGCACTGGTAACGCCAACCCGTCTGAGCAACCTGTTTAACCGGACTCCCGGCTCTCCTTACCGGCCGGCATTCCTGACAGTTGCCGTGCCGTCATGGACGACAAATGTGACCCGTCAGATCCAGGTCGTCATCGAGGACGAAATGGGCAATACGGTTTCGAATGCCACGAATACAGTGTCGTTGTCTATCAACAGCTTCACTCCAGATGGATCTGCAGACCCGGCCTATGTGGTTGCTCCGCAGGTCCTCACTGGTGCGGCTGGCGTCAGTGCCGTTGGTGGCGTTGCCACGTTTGGTTCAGTCGGTGTGAACTCCATTGGATCATATGACCTGATCGCCAGTGCCGTAGGTACGACCGTTCCGGTTTCACCTACAGTTCTGACAGTTGCGGTCACACCGGGCCCTGCGTACCAGCTCGCCATTGATGACCAGCCCTCCAACGTACAGGCAGGAGCGAACATAGCTCCGGCTGTCACCGTCGTGGTGCTCGACCAGAAGGGAAATCATGCCTATACGGCCACGACCCCGGTCTCGCTCGCCATTGACAACAATCCGGGCAGCGCGACCCTGTCGGGCGCCGGACCACTGGCTGCCGTTGGCGGTGTGGCGACTTTTGCTTCGACAAGCCTGAACAAGGCTGGCAGCGACTATACGCTGGTGGCCAAGGCTGCACTCACGAGCAACACCTCGGCTCCGTCGGTGACATTTGATGTCACGCCCAATGTGACACTTGCCAACTGGCGTCTCGCATTTACGGTGCAGCCACAAGACGGTTCCGTGGATTCTCTCCAGACCGTCATGGTCGCAGTGCAGGATCAGTTTGGAAACACGATCACGACCGACAATGGCCGCGATATTGACCTAGCGGTTTCGTCCGGTCCTGGTGCCTGTGTTGGTGGTTGTGTTACCGAGCAGACCGTCAACGGTATAGCGACATTTACCAATGTGCAGATTGATACACCTGGGCTTCACCGGCTGAGCGCGACCGATAGCTCCGCGACTCCGGTGGGTACACCAGTGGTACTGAGCTCCACGTTCAATCTGACCTTTGGCCAGCCGACGCAGCTGGCATTCGTTACTGGCCCGGCAAATTCCCCTGCGGACCAGACACAGCAGGTTCAGGTCGGAATCCTGGACCAGTTTGGCAACCCGGTAACCACGGCAACGAATCAGGTCACGATTTCACTGAGCACGAACCCCGGCCCTTCGGCCCTGACGGGCGGCGGGACGGTTACTGCAGTGGGCGGCGTGGCGACCTATGCGGCCGTGGGGCTTAATGTTGCCGCAAACGGTTATGAACTGACGGCGACCTCGCCGGGCCTGACGTCCGGCACTTCGGGGTCTTTTGACATATCCGCCGGATCGCCTGCGCGGCTTGAGTACGGTGTTGCAGTGCCAGGCGCTGCGACTGCCGGCAGCCCGTTTGGTCCATTCACAATCCGGGTGGTTGACAGCCAGGGCAATCTGGTAACGTCAGCCACCAGCCAGGTCCAGATCACTGTTGGCTCTGGCCCGTCGGGCTACACGGCTCCGACGGCCGTGCTTCAGGCAGCTGTGGCTGGTGTGGCGACCTTCAACCCGGTTCTCTACACCGCCGGCACCTACACGCTCATCGCCACCTCGCCGGGCCTCACCAGTTCGCCAGCCAGCAACTCGGTTATCGTTAGTCCGGCCGCCGCGGACCGGCTCGTGTTTTCGGCACAACCTGCGAACGCGACAACTGACACAATCCAGAATTTGTCAGTTACAGTTCAGGATGCTTACGGGAATACCGTGCCCCTCCCGGGTGAAACTGCTGATATAGTCATCAATATCGGGCCGGGCTCCTGTGTGGGCGGCTGCCCGACCACCCTGTCGCTGGCGACAGGAACGGCCAGCTTCAGCGTGCAGATCGATACGCCTGGCGTGCACCGTCTGGCCACGACGAACACGGCTGCCATTACCAATGCGACCAGCTCATCCTTCACGGTCTCGGCAGGTCTCCCGGCACAGCTCGCATTTGTGAGCGGTCCGGTGACGACTGCAGCCGACCAGACCCAGACAATCCAGATCGCAGTGCAGGATCAGTTTGGCAATCTCTCCAGCTCCGGGAATTATGCAGTAACCCTTTCAAAGGGTGCCTGCTCGGGCTCGCTTACCGGCGGCGGTGTCGCCGTTTCTTCAGCGGGTATTGCCAGCTTCCCGTCGGTAGGTGTTACCACCGTTCAGGGCGCCTGCCAGCTTGTCGCATCGGCTCCGGGACTGATCTCTGACAATGCTAGCTTCCAGGTGATCCCGGGATCGCCGGCATCGGCAGCGATCACCACGCAGCCTGGCGCTGCGCACACCGCTGGTGCAGGCACGATTAATGTGGACGTCACGCTATACGACATTTATGGCAACCAGTGTGCGACCTCGAACGTGGCGGTGGTGCTTGAAATCATCACGAACCCGGCGGGTGGCAGTCTTTCTGGCGGCACAACAGCGCTGACAGATGGCTCGTGCATTGCATCTTTCGCAGGGCTGTCGATCAACAAGGCCGGCTCGGGATACAAGGTCCGTGGCCGGAAGACGGTTGCACCGTCCTTCTCTACCGACCCAAGCGATCCGTTTGATATCAATCCGGATGCGGCAACGAACCTTGTGTTCCTGACGCAGCCGTCTGCCGCCACGACTGATACCGTCCAGACGGTTTCCGTAGTGGCACGGGATGCCAACGGAAATACCGATACTTCATACGTTAACAGCGTGACGGTATCGGTCAATACGGGTGCGGGCAGCCTTTATCCGGCCGACCCCTCGGTTAATGCGATCAACGGTATCGCCACCTTCTCCGGTGCAAACGGAATCCGGGTGGATGGTCTCGGCGCACATACACTGCTTGCTGATGACGGCACCTTGAGCACCACCAGCAACGCGTTCAGCGTGAGCGCAGGTACAGCCACATCTCTCGCTTTCCTTGGGCAACCTGCGAATGCGACGGCAGATGACTTCCAGACAATCTCTGTTGAACTCCAGGACTTCTTCGGACACCCGACGACTGGAAGCAATACGGTTGTACTGTCGATCAACCCAGCCAACAATCCAGGTGGCTCGACCCTGACTGGTGGTGGTGCGGTCCAGGCCGTAAATGGCGTTGTAACCTGGGACTCCGTGAACCTGAACAAGGCCGGAACTGGTTACAGGCTCCGTGCAACTTCGACGGGTCTGACAACGGCACTTTCTGATGCTGCCCTTTT
>CAZSFB010000016.1:0-18204 GCA_964606035.1 uncultured bacterium
CGACACGCTCCGTGATAAACCCATGAATTCTTTCATGAACGGCATGAACCCGGCGCGAGGCCCTGATGGCGGCTTCCAGGTCGCCAAACGTCATTGCCAGCACGTTCTTGAAGGTCCGGACACCACGCCCGTGGGGATCCTCCCTGACCTTGGAGTGCTGCTCTACCGCATGGGCCACAAACGGGTGTGCTGTCTGGAGGAGCAGCGCGCGTCCGCCGCCCAGACCGCCGATCATCTCGCGGCCAATGGTCCACATCAGGGAGTCCGGACCAAACAAACCGGCCTTCGCGTCACGATTCTGCGCCCGTACCTTCTCAATGTATTTTTCCAGATCCTCACGGGTCACATGCGCCATTTCAGTGGGCCTCCTCAGAAACTGACGCTGGCGTCAGTGACACGAGTGTCAGTTTTTTGCTGACTAAAGTCAATGTCAAAAAACAGAACTGCCGTTTCCTTGCGGAAACGGCAGCCTGTATAGTGAAATTAATGCCCGGGAATGACCGAAAAGTAGGTGAGGGCTATGGGTTTAACATCCGGCCATCCCCGGACAATCTGAATCCGGTCAGTTACTGACACCGGAGCGGACGCCGCCAGCTTCCTGGCGGCGTTCCGTTTTTCCGGCGATCAGAGCTTCTCTTTGAGAGACGGCGCCGGCTTGAAGCCGACAGTCTTCGAGGCCTTGATCTTGATGGTCGCGCCCGTCTGCGGGTTGCGGCCGGTGCGGGCGGCGCGGTTGCGAACCGTGAAGGTTCCGAAGCCGGGTACCGCGAAGCGTTTTTCCTTCTTCACAGCAGCGGCGATCGCGTCAAACGTCGCATCAATCAGTTCCTCGACGGTCTTCTTGGACACGCCTTCGGCCGAGTCGGCCACTTTGCTCACAAGTTCTGCTTTCGTCATTTTGCTTTCTTCCTTTTTCCTGCCTTGTTCAGGGTTTTGGATTGGGTTTGATTTAAACAATGCCGGCGTGGTGAGTGGTGGTAATGGGTGGGAACTTTGGAGAAGAAGGTTCGGGTCACCACACCGGCATTGAACTGTTAAGTCTGGCCTCCGAGAACAGGGTCCCTACGACCCCTGTTGGCCCGTTCGCTGGCGCCGCAATCGTCGCCATACATATGGTGCCATATATGTATGGCTCCGTTCTACTCATATAAGTTCACTCTGTCAAGCAAAAAACAAAAAAGGTGGCGTCAGGCCACCTTTTTACATTTCACCGGAAACCCTGCCCAGATCAGGGTCAGCGGATTTCGACAGGCCCGTCACCTGGATCGCCGAAGAATACCTTCTCCGCAATGGGAGCGAGCCGCTTTTCCGCCATCATGAAAGCCCACGTGGGTGCACAGCCCTTCAGGTACACCTCAGCCTGCTCGTATTTTTTCCAGTCGTGCCGGTCGAGAGCAGCAGGAAAGGTATCCGCCTTCACCATGCCGTCGGTCAGGTCCGAAATATCCAGAATGTGCTTTGACACGGGTTGCTCGCCCTCAACTTCATTCTGTGCGCTTCGGAAGCGCCGGGTTTCAGACCTTAAAGGAAGATCCGCAGCCGCAGGTTTTCTGGACGTTGGGGTTCAGGAACTGGAACCCCGCCGCATTCAGACCCTCAACAAAATCGAGGGTCGTGCCGCGGACGAACGCACTGCTTTTCTGGTCCACATAAACCTTGAGCCCGTCGAACTCGAGAACTTCATCGGCGTCCCGAACCTGGGTTTCAAAAGTGAGCTTGTAGCTTTGTCCGGCACACCCGCCATCCACCACAGCCACCCGGAGGCCTGCACCCGCTGGAAGGGACTTCTCTGTCCTCATGAGGGCACGTACCTTTTCAACCGCCGCAGGCGTCAGTTCGATCGTTGTGGAAATAGGCGGAATAACTACAGCTTCTTCCGCAGCCACCATTCCTTTGCCGTGTGCCATTTGCTTCTCCAAACAGGGCCGGGGCATGCCGGACCATTCAGGTCCCATATTAGCTTCCAAGGCCTGGAAGGCAAGGCTGTGCCCACTGTGACGGAGGGCTTCTGCCCGGGACCGGAAACTCAGGAACCCAGTCCGGACTCTTTCCATAGTCTCGGGAAGTTTGCCGCCCAGATCAGCCCCTGGGCGGCACCATGACCGAATGGCCCCTCGTAGGGTTTTGATCCGTCGGGTTCGAACAGCTCGATCCAGTTACCATTTGACTCAACCCAGGCGGCGGTTTTCCGCAAATAGTCCCGCGCCTTTTCCGGATCATAAAGTGAAACCCGCTCAATCCACTGGAGCGCCAGCATCGTCCAGATCGTGTTTCCCTGGTAATTCGGCACGAAAGCCCGTGCCACCGGGTGCTCGTGGGAAGGTGTCCGCGCCGCGTGATATTTGAGCGGAAAAGGCTGTTCCAGTCCAGCATTCTGGAGCGCCCGGATCGCCTTCTGTTCGCGCCTGCCGTCATCCACCACACCGCACCAGAACGGCCAGAGGTTCGCATCTGCCGACAGCATCCGGGATTCCGGGTCGTTGATGAAATGGTCCTGCTCCCAGTAGCCCTCCACCAGCAGTTCGTGGAAATCAACACCATGAAAAGGACTTCCGAGGCCAGGAATCTCCCACGCCAGTTCGTCCGTCCAGCCGATGAAGGCCAGCGCCGAGCAGCTTCCGGGCAGCGTGACCATGTCCTTGGCCGTCGGAAAGTAGGTATCCGTCCGCAACGCACCTGTCACCGGGTCAGTCACCGCGTCGGCATAATCATTGAGGGCAGCGGCGAGCAGGCCGTTGTGCTCCACCAGAAGGTCCAGACTCTCCGTCAGCAGCAGGGCATAGAGAAGAAACGGCAGCGAATCGGCGGCCATCCGGAACACGTCTACAGCTATTCCAGACGGCAGTACAGTCGTGGTTACCCGGCCGGTCTTCGCATAGGCGTCCAGAGCAAACCGGAGCGTCGCACGCGACTCCTCCTGCATGCCCAGATCAAGCAGACCGGGAAGCGCGAGGGCGAAATCCCGGATCCATAACTGGCTGAAATGGTCACCACCCGCCTGGAAATATCTTCCGTTCCAGCAGGCTTTTGCCGCCCGCTCGCAGATCTCGACCGCTGTGCCTTCATAGCGGACCGGTTTCGGCTTTCGGAACCCACGACCGGCAGCACCCAGGGCAATCCTGAGCCCGTCACCAAGAAGCGGAAGGGTGTCACGCAGGTCCATGTGGATACGGTCTTTTGTATCAGAAAGACGCATTGCTGTCATGACGCGGGATACCGCTCCAGTGCCTTTTACGGCGACAGACGCCACAATAGAAGGCCATGAGCGCCTCCTTTGACGAAGCCTGCAGCGAAGTCGCCCGCTGGATCACCGGAAGCACCTGTTCGGTCGCTTTCAGCGGTGCGGGAATCTCCACCGAAAGCGGCATTCCGGATTTCCGCTCTCCGAACGGCGTCTGGTCGAGGTACAATCCCGACGATTACACCTTCCAGAACTTCGTCCGGAGCCACGAGAAACGGAGCCTCTACTGGCAGCGCTCCAACGAGATGTTCGACGAGTTCCACAAGGCTCAACCCAATGCAGGTCACGACGCCATCGCCCGGTGGGAACAGGCTGGTCTGGTGAAAGCGGTCATCACGCAGAACATCGACGGACTGCACCAGCGTGCCGGTTCCCGTCGCGTCATCGAGATCCACGGGACCGCCATGATGGGCATCTGCCTCGAATGCGGAAAAACCTGGCCCATGCCAACATTGATCGACTGGATCCGCTCCGGCCGGTCCAATGTCCGCGACATGGTCCCTTATTGCGACGAAGATCTTGGCGGCGGGAAAACGTGCGGAGGCCCGGTTAAAAGCGCGACAATCAGCTTCGGCCAGTCGATGCCGGAAAAGGAACTCTTGGAGAGTTTTGAACTGGCCCGGCAGAGCGATGTGTTTATCGTGCTTGGAAGCTCACTGGTCGTCCAGCCAGCCGCCATGCTTCCGGTCGAGGCAAAACGGGCCGGAGCGAAACTCGTCATCATCACATCCAGCGAAACCCCGCTGGATGATGCGGCCGACGCCAGGTTTTTCACCCCAATTGGAAAAACGCTGACGGCCATCGCCGAAAAAGTTGCAGCCACCCGGAACTAGTTTTTTACCAGGCGCCGGTGTTCGATCTTGATGCAGCGGTCTTCAATATAGGGAATGCCGGCGCCTTCGATGAGTGCCATTCCATCACGGCTTTCAATGCCGAGCTGAATAAAAACAAGGCGCGGTTTCCACGGAAGCGCGAGGATCTCCTGGGCGACCTCCGGAATGAATTCCGGGCGACGAAAGACGTTAATGATATCCACCGGTCCCGGCAGATCCTTGAGCGATGGGCAGACTTTTTCACCCAAAATTTCCGTGGCCTTCGGGTGGACCGGAATAACCCGGTAACCGGCCCCCTGGAGATAGGCAGCGATCTGGTGACTTGTGGCTGAAGGATCCGGGGACAGGCCCACGATTGCGATGGTCCTGGAATCTTCAAGGATTCCAGCTAATTGGGATTCACTCAGCTGCATCTTTCAATCGCCCCCCAGCAGCCGGCTCCTGGCCCCGGCCTCAGACTTGATTTTGGACGAACTTCTCCATATAAGCGACGGCCTTGGGTTGTGGAGCCCGGAAGGTCATCGGAACATGAAAGCACAGATTCACCCGCACTACCGTCCAACGAAGGTCACCTGCGCGAGCTGCGGAGCTGTCTACCATACGCGTTCAACGCGGGGGGACTTTTCCGTGGACGTCTGCGCCGGATGCCATCCCTTCTATACAGGCAAGCAGAAGTTGATCGACGCCGAAGGCCGGGTCGAGCGGTTCAAGAAGAAGTACGCCAAGAAAGCCTAGACCGCCTTCTCCCGCAACCGCCCGCCGGCTCGGTCACAGAGCGCGGGCGGTTTTGTTTTTGCTTGGAGCCATTTTTCCGGACGAGGCCTGAATGGAGATTGTCGGCAAACTTGAGAAGGTGGCCAAGCGCCACGCGGAGCTGGAGAAACTTCTCTCCGATCCGTCTGTCACGTCTGACAATGAGCGGTACGTGAAACTCTCCCGTGAGCACGCCGAACTCACTCCGGTGGTGGAGGCATTCGCCGGATACAAGAAAATCGGAGAAGAGCTGAAAGGAAGCCAGGAGCTTTTCGCCGGGTCTGATCCGGAACTCCGTACCATGGCCGAACAGGAGATACCTGGTCTTGAGAAGCGGCTCGCTGATGCCGAGGCACAGCTCAAGCTGCTTCTCCTTCCGAAAGAGCCAAACGACGGCAAAAACGCCATCCTTGAACTCCGCGCGGGCACGGGTGGTGATGAGGCAGGGCTGTTTGTGGCTGATCTCTTCCGCATGTATTCCCGGTATGCCGAGCCGCGGAAGTGGAAGGCGGAAATACTGTCTGCCTCGGAAAACTCTGCCGGAGGTTACAAGGAACTGATCGCCCAGATCTCCGGCAAGGATGTCTTTTCGCGGCTCAAGTTTGAATCCGGTGTGCACCGCGTTCAGCGGGTCCCAGCAACGGAGACCCAGGGACGGATCCACACCTCCACCGCGACCGTGGCAGTGCTGCCTGAAGCCGAGGACCTGGACATCGTGCTCCGTGACGATGACCTGCGGATCGACGTGTTCCGGGCCGGAGGGCACGGAGGACAGAGCGTAAATACCACTGATTCGGCCGTACGGGTAACCCACCTGCCAACCAATACCGTCGTGATCTGCCAGGATGAAAAATCCCAGATCAAGAACAAGGCGAAGGCGATCAAGATCCTCAAGTCGCGGCTGCTGGCCCGCGCCGAACAGGAGCAGCACGACCGGATTGCCTCCGAGCGCCGGAGCCTCATCGGGTCCGGCATGCGGAGCGAGAAGATCCGGACCTATAATTTTCCGCAGGAACGTTGCACCGACCACCGGATCGGGCTGACACTGTATCAGCTGTCATCCATCATCGACGGTGACCTGGATCCCCTGATCGATCCGCTCACGTCGAACTACCAGGCGGAACTGCTCGCCCGGGAGACGGAGCCAGAAAAGGAGAAGTCCGCATCAGAGCGGCCGTGAAGCCATGCTGAATGCCGTCCCAGACATAGCCGTGCCGGAGACCCTGGGAAGCCTTGTGGCTGAGGGAACGCGGCGCCTTGTCACGGCAGGTGTGCCATCGCCCCGGCTGGACGCTGAGCTTCTGCTGGCAGAGGCGGCCGGTCTCGACCGGGCAGCTCTCATCCGGGAACCGGAAAAGACTCTTACTGAGGCGGCCGTGGCCAGTTACCGTGAAAGCATCGACCGGCGGGCCGCGTGGGAACCGGTCGCATATCTGCTGGGCCGGAAGGATTTTTTTGGCCGGGAGTTCCGTGTCACCCGTGACGTGCTGATCCCACGGCCCGATACCGAGACGGCCGTGGAAGCCCTGCTCGACCTGCTTCCACCGGAAGCCCTTGTTCTCGATATCGGGACCGGAAGCGGCGCCATAGCAGTGACGATTGCAGCCGAGCAGGCCAGCTGCCGGGTAACCGCCACCGATATTTCGGCTGCCGCCCTAGAAGCAGCGGAACAGAACTCGATGGCACTCAGGACAGCCTCGCGGGTCCGGTTCCTTCAGTGTGACCTTTTCCCTTCTGTCACAACCAGATTCGACGCCCTTGTTTCCAATCCACCTTATATCGGGATTTCCGAAGCGTTGCCGCCAGGTGTCGCGAAATATGAGCCGCCGCTGGCTTTGTACGGTGGAGAAGACGGCCTCGACATTATCCGGCAGATCCTTGGGCGAGCCCCGGTGTACCTCAATCCCGGAGCACCTGTCGTTCTCGAGATCGGAGACCGGCAGGGCGACACAGTTCGCGAGCTGGCTGCAAAGCTTGGTTACGGCAGCATTGAGATCCTCAAAGATCTTGCTGGAAGTGACCGGGTCCTGCGCTGCCGTGTCACGCAGCCGCAAACTGCAGAGGAGCCCGGACGTGGATAAGCTTCTGATCCGCGGCGGAGCACGGCTCAGCGGAACCGTGCGGGTATCGGGTGCGAAGAACAGCGCCCTGCCCCTCATGGCCTGTGCCCTTCTCGGCGAGGGAAAGTCGGTTCTCACAAATGTTCCGGCGCTTGCCGATGTCCGTACGATGTCGAGACTTCTCCAGAACATGGGCTGCGAAGTCTCGTTCGCCAATGGGACTGTCGAGACCGACGCCTCGAAGGTAGCCGTGTTCGAGGCCCCGTACGACCTGGTGAAAACCATGCGGGCGTCCGTGGTCGTGCTCGGTCCGCTGGTTGGCCGGTTCGGGCGCGCCCGGATTTCCCTCCCCGGCGGATGTGCCATTGGTGCCCGCCCGATTGACCAGCACCTGAAGGTACTAGAAGCCCTGGGTGCGTCCATCACCGTGGAGCACGGCTACGTGATTGCCGAGGCGAAACGGCTCAAGGGTGCCACTTTCACCTTCGACATCCAGACCGTGACCGGGACCGAGAATGCGCTGATGGCCGCGGCCTGTGCCTCGGGCACCACAACCCTGCTCAACTGTGCTCAGGAACCTGAGGTCGTGGAACTGGCTGAAGTACTTGTGTCAATGGGAGCAAGGATTGAAGGTGCCGGAACAGAACGTATCACGGTGGAAGGACTCGCCGGCCTCCGGCCATACAACCGCCGGGTAATGCCCGACCGGATTGAAACCGGAACGCTCATTGCGGCAGCAGCCATTACCGGCGGTGATGTAACCATTGAAGATGCGGTTGCAGAGCACTCATCGGCACTGATAGCAAAGCTCGCAGCCTGCGGGGTTTCAGTGGAAAGCGTCGGGCGAAACCTCCGGGTCCGCGTTCCGGGTGGAACCGGATCACTGAAATCTGCCGACATCGAGACCCAGCCGTTTCCCGGTTTCGCCACAGACATGCAGGCACAGTACATGGCACTGATGACGGTGACGCAGGGGACCTCGATCATCTCGGAAAATGTCTTTGAGAACCGGTTCATGCACGTTCAGGAACTGGTTCGCATGGGAGCGGATATCCGGATCAAGGGGAATGTGGCGGTGGTAAAAGGTGTTCCGAAACTCACCAGCGCGCCGGTCATGGCCACCGACCTGCGAGCTTCCGCCGGACTTGTGGTGGCGGCCCTGGTCGCCGAGGGGGAAACCGTTGTGGACCGGATCTACCATCTGGACCGGGGATATGAGTCGCTGGAGAAAAAGCTGGCGGATCTTGGAGCAATGATTGAGCGGTTCGCCGGCCGGTGGCCCGAGCCGGTGCTGAGGAAAGCATGATCACGGTAGCAGTCGCCAAGGGACGGGTATTTGACGAGAGTCTGGAAATTCTCTCGCCACTCGGCGTTTCCGCCGGACAGGTAAAACGGGACAGCCGCTCCCTGATCCACGCTTTTCCGAAGGCTGGCCTGCGAATGCTCGTGGTCCGCTCACAGGATGTGCCTACCTATGTGGAGTCTGGCGCGGCAGAACTCGGGATCGTCGGAAAGGATGTGCTTCTCGAAGAAGGTTCAAGCCTGTTCGAGCTCCACGACCTTGGCATCGGCCGCTGCCGCCTGTCGCTTGCCATGCGCAAGGGGGACGTCCCATTTCTTGGCATGAACCCCGACGAGCCGATCCGTGTGGCCACGAAATACGTCAACCTGACAACCGACTACCTGAATCGCATGGGACGCCGGGCCGAGATCGTGAAACTCTATGGATCGGTTGAGCTGGCACCGCTCGTAGGGCTTGCTGACCGGATCTGCGACCTGGTGTCCACGGGCGGGACTCTGAAGGCCAATGGCCTTGTGGAGGATCTGGTTATCCTTGAATCCACCTGCCGGCTGGTCGCCAATCCGGCCGCAATGAAACTGAATCCCGCGGAGATCCGCGGGCTGGCGGACCGGATCGGAAAGCTCGCTGTGTCATGATCGGTATCTTTGACAGTGACACCAACTCCTGCCGCGAGCGGTTCGCTAGGTTGCGTCCCCGTGGCAACGGCACCCGTACGGAGTTGGTGACCCAGGTGCAGTCGATCATCGCGGATATCGAGGAGCGCGGAGATACTGCCCTTTTCGGTTACGCCGCGAAATTTGACCGGGTGGAGACCGGCGAACCGGTGGAAGTTTCAAGAGCCGAAATGCAGGCGGCTGTCGCGCAGCTCGACCCTGCCGTTACAAGGGCCCTGAAACTCGCACGCGACCGTATCGAGGCCTATCACCGCCGGCAAGTCTCAAAAGGATATGTCTACCGTGACCGGTTCGGCAGCCGTCTTGAAATGCGCGTGGAGCCGGTGGAACGGGCGGGCGTGTACATACCTGGCGGAAAGGCCGCGTATCCATCCACCGTCCTGATGAACGTCGTTCCGGCAAAGGTTGCCGGTGTGCGGGAGGTGATCGCCACCGCGCCGGGCGCGTCTCTGAAGGATAGTCCGGTCGTCCTGGCCGCCTGTGCGATTGCCGGCGCAGACAGGCTGTTCCGGTTCGGAGGGGCACAGGCCATTGCAGCCCTCGCCTTCGGGACAAACACCGTTCCAAAATGTCCAGTTATCGTGGGCCCCGGAAATGCCTTTGTTGCAGAGGCCAAGCGGCAGCTCTATGGCAGGGTCGGCATCGATTCCGTGGCGGGCCCTTCGGAAGTCGTGGTGATCGCCGATAGTTCAGCCGACCCGGTGGAAGTCGCAGCCGACCTGCTCTCCCAGGCCGAACACGACGAGGAAGCCGCGGGGATTCTAATCACAGATTCCCGTGCCCTTGCCCAGAAGGTCCAGAATGAAGTCATCCGTGCAGTGGATATGTCCGGACGACGGGCCATTCTCGAAAAATCGGTACCGCAGCGTGGAATGATCGTGCTTGTCGAGTCGCTGGCCGAGGCGGTCACGATCACAAACGAGTTCGCGCCAGAGCATGTGGAAATCATGACCCGGCGTCCTGAGGGACTTGCCCGGCATGTGAGAAATGCCGGTGCCATTTTTCTGGGCCGCACAACGCCCGAAGCGATGGGTGATTATCTGGCAGGCTCTAACCACGTTCTCCCCACGGGCGGGGCGGCCCGTTTTTCGGGGCCCCTGGGCGTCAACACGTTTCTCAAACGGACCAGTATCGTTTCGACGCCGGAGAAGGCTCTCCGGTCACTGGGGCCGTCCATTGTCACCCTCGCAAAGGCCGAGGGCCTTGTTGAACATGCAAGGTCCGTGGAAGTCCGGCTCGGTAACCGTCCACAAACAGACGGTTCCGAACTTCCGGTCCGCTCGAATGTGGTGAAAATCCGGACACCGCTCCGCTCCGCAGGTGGTGGCCCCCGGAAGGAAAAACTTGCTCCAGTGGTCCGGCTGAAACCCCGGTCCCGGAAGAAGAAGGGCAGAAAGAAATGAAGTTGCCAGCCCGTTACCGGGATCTGGTCCGCCCCGAAGTCGAGGAGATGAAGGGGTACCACGTGCCGGCGGCCGGGGCGGTGAAAATCCGTCTTGACGCCAATGAGCTCCCCTACGAGCTTCCCCTCCGGCTGAAAGCCCGCCTCGCCGCCGAACTCCAGCGGGTTTCCCTGAACCGTTATCCGGAGATGAATCCGGTGGCACTGAAAAAAATGATCCTGAAACGGTACCGGGCCCCCAGGGACACCCAGGTGGTCCTTGGTAACGGCTCGGACGAGATCATCGGCCTGCTTCTCAACACGTTTGCCGGTGGTTCACGCAGCCGGCCGAAACTGCTCGTTCCCCAGCCGACTTTCTCGATGTTCGGCATCATCGGGAAAAGTCACGGATGGGAAGCTGTAAGCATCGAGACAGACGAGGAGTTCGACCTGGATCTCAGGGAGACCGGCCGGGCCATCGTGCGCAGTCCCGTGAATCTCGTTTTTCTGGCCATGCCGAACAATCCCACCGGAAACTGCTTTGATCCGGAGGTGGTGAAATGGCTGCTTGAGGATTCCGGGGCGATTGTCATCGTGGATGAGGCTTATGGGGATTTCGCCGATTCGAGCTGGGTGGACCGGCTCGGGAAATATCCGAACCTTGTGGTGATGAAGACCCTCTCTAAAGTCGGGTTCGCCACCGCCCGTTTCGGCATGGCACTCTGCAACCCGGAAATTGCCGAACGGCTCGAACGGGTCCGGCTTCCCTACAATATCGGCGGGCTGAACCTGAAGGTCGCCGAACTGGCCTTCCGGAATGGCCCGGAGATTGACCGGCTGGCCGGAAAGATCGTTTCCGAGCGGGAGCGGCTTTCCGGTATCCTGCGGAGATTCTCCGGCCTCAAGGTCTACCCGAGCGAGGCGAACTTCATTCTGGTCCGGGTCCTGGGCCAGGATGCTACGCTCCTCTGGGATACCTTGCGCCGCAAGGGTATCCTCGTGCGGAACCTGAGCCGGCCCGGACGGCTGGACGGTTGCCTCCGGATTACCATCGGCACACCAGCCGAAAACAATGCGCTCGTGAAGGCGCTGGAAGGACTCCTGGACTGAACATGGCTGCCCGGAAGAAAAAAACGGTCCGAAAAGCCCCTTTGCGGGGCCGCGCCGGCTCCATCGTACGCCGCACGAAGGAAACCGAAATCGAACTCGATATCTGCCTGGACGGCTCAGGCCGTTACGAGGTCGACACGCCGGTGCCGTTCCTTTCCCACATGCTTGCGCAGCTGGCCGTGCATGGTTCATTCGATCTCCGTGTGAAGGCCACAGGAGATGTGGAGGTCGATGCCCACCACACCGTCGAGGATGTGGCGATCTGTCTCGGCACTGCCTTCAGGGACGCGGCCGGCGACAAGTCTGGAATCAACCGGTTCGGGTTTTTCACGGCCCCGCTGGATGAGGCCCTGTGTGAAACCGTCATCGACCTTTCGGGACGGCCGCACATGGTTTTCAGCGGAACGGTTCCGCCCGGGAAGATCGGCAACTTTGATGTCGAAATGGTACCGCACTTTTTCCAGTCGTTCGCGAACCACTCGCTGTCAACGCTGCACCTCGCCGTGCGCTATGGAGAGAACCGCCACCATATCGTGGAAGCACTGTTCAAGTCGTTTGCGCGCGCCCTTCGCACGGCTGTGGCGCCGGCGCCGGGCGGACTCGCCTCCACGAAAGGTGTGCTGTAGGAACCTGTCATGACGGCAAATGTTTCTGTGGTGGACTACGGCCGGGGAAACCTGGGAAGCGTCGTGAAGGCGCTTGAATACGTAGGTGCAAACGTGAAGGTCGTGAACAGCCCCGAAGGGATTCTTGCGGCCGACCGTATCGTGCTCCCTGGCCAGGGGGCCTTTGCGGACTGTATGGCCACACTCGAGGGACGGGACCTCGCCGGACCGGTCAGGGAAAAGATCGAGGGCGGGACCCCGTACCTGGGGCTCTGTCTCGGCCTGCAGATCCTGTTTGAACATAGTGAGGAGCACGGCGGGAAATCAGGGCTCGGGATCATTCCAGGCCGGGTGGTCCGGTTCCAGGATCCGCAATGGACCCGGCTGAAGGTTCCACACATGGGGTGGAACTCCATCCGTAAGGTTTGCGAGCTCCCGCTGTTCGACCGGATCCCGCAGGAGGAGTATTTCTACTTCGTCCACTCCTACTATGCGCAGGTGACAACCGATAACCAGCCCTGGATTGCGACTACCTCCGACTACGGAACAAACTTCATTTCCGCCGTGTCGAAGGACAACATCCATGCGACACAATTCCATCCTGAAAAAAGCCAGGCAGCGGGCCTCCGGCTTCTCGAGAACTTTCTCACCGTTTAAGGCGGCAGAGACTGCTGAAGCAGGACCTCTATGATCGTTTATCCAGCCATTGATATCCGGGGCGGGCAGTGCGTCCGGCTTTCACAGGGCGACTACGCCCGGGAAAAGGTCTACAATGCCGATCCCGTTGACCAGGCCCGCGACTGGGTCCGCCGCGGTGCCGAGTGGATCCATGTGGTGGATCTGGACGGTGCCAGGGACGGAATCCCCTCCAACGGGGATCTCATCGCCCGGCTGGTCCGTGACTGTCATGTGCCAGTCCAGCTTGGCGGTGGTATCCGCACGGTTGAACTTGCCGGCCAGTATCTCTCGCTCGGAGTCAGCCGGATTGTCCTGGGATCACTGCTTGTGAGGGATCCTGATACGGCATTCACCATTATCCGGAAATATCCCGGCAAAGTGGCAGCGGGTATCGATGCCCGGGAGGGCAAGGTGGCGGTTCAGGGATGGACCGAAACCACCGGGACAACGGCGGCCGATCTCACCCGCAGGGCGCTGGATGCCGGAGCGAGCCACGTGATCTATACAGACATTGCAAGGGACGGTATGCTAGAAGGACCTGACTTCGAGCAGACGGCTGCCCTCGCCGCCGCTTCAGGCCGGATTATCGCCTCGGGCGGTGTAGCCACAATAAGTGATATCCGGCGGCTTTCGAAACTGCCCGGAGTCGAAGGGGTCATCATCGGACGGGCCTTGTATGAGGGAAAATTTCTGCTGGAGGACGCCCTGCAGGCGGCCGGCTGAACGAAACGGGAGCCAGGAAACATCATGTTAAAGCCGAAGATTCTCATCACTGTTGCTGCTCTTTCCTGCCTTGCCGTGTCCGGGTGCGAATCACGCCGCAAGCAGCATGAGGCGAAAATCGTCGCTTCCACGCCCGAGCGGGGGCCGGAGCTCTATCAGCGGGCGGAGTTTGAAGGACGGCTGAAATGCGGGGCCTACGATCCGCACAAGACCTATTCTGCCTCCGGCCGGGCCAAGTCGCAGCCGGATCTTCCCAAGGAAATTCCACAGAAATTTCTGGTGCAAAAGAACGCAGAAATTGATGCGGCCGCCAAACTGCTCAGGGAAGCCGGGGAAAAATGCGGCCTCAATTCAAAGATCGTTGAACGCGCCCTTCCAAGAGACCTGATGATCTACAGCTCCAAAGTGCTGAGCGAGACACCCGACGGAACGATCAATGTAACTATTGATGTGATGGGCAAGGATATCCTCGACCTTCTCGGGGCCGTCTCCCGCTACCAGGGCGGCAACTGAAACTGTAAAGCCCTGCTTTATCGCACTGCGGCAGGGGTTTATTTCAAAGACAATTGCCCCTTCCGCGGTTCACGTTATACGATCCGCCGACAGGACAGATATCGGTTTCCAAAGGATCGATATTCCTCAAGGTGGTACGTCCCCATGGGAAAAAAGGTTCTGCTGGTGGATGACTCCGTCACCACGGCAAAACAGCTCGAAAGCATTATCACGGGCCTGAGCGGTTTCGAGATCGTCGGCCATGCGAAAAACGGTGCAGAGGCCGTGAAAATGTACAAGACACTGTCTCCGGACATCGTGTGCATGGATATCGTCATGCCGCTCATGGATGGTCTGCAGGCGACACGCGCGATCCTGCAGCTCGACCAGAATGCCAAGGTCGTCATGATCTCGTCGCTTGGCGGCGTCGGCGACAAGGTGGTCGAGGCGCTGAAAGTCGGTGCCAAGGACGTCATTGCCAAACCGTTTGAGCCTGAAAAGATCAAGCAGACCCTGACCGCTCTCTGAAGAGCCGGCCAGGACCTGATTAACGGACACCAGAGGGGGAGTCGCGCCGTGGGAGTGAAGTTTTTCGGACAGTTCCTGCTTGAGAGGCAGATTATCACCGCCCAGCAGCTGGTCACCGCCGTGGAGTTCCAGCAGTCACAGAATCTCAAGCTCGGCGATTATGCAGTCAAAAAGGGCTATCTCACAAAAGACCAGTCGGGACAGATCAACCGTCTCCAGCAGCAGAAAGATCTGAAGTTCGGACAGGCGGCCGTCGAGCTGAATCTGCTCACGGCAAAGCAGGTGGATGAGCTGCTGCTCATGCAGCAGCATGACCACATCTATCTCGGCGATGCGGTCGTGCTGAAGAATTTCGCCTCACGTGAGGCGGTGGACAAGGCACTGAAGGAGTTCAAGGAAGACCAGAAGATCTACGAGATCCAGGGCGCGATTCCGGTGCCGAGTGAGCTCCAGCTTACCGATACGGTACGTGTATTTGTGGACATGACCCAGAAGATGCTGTTGCGCATGGGCTCGATTGAATCGAAGGTCACCGGCAATGAATGGATCACCGGTTCGGTGCAGCCGCCAGGCTACTCCTCGCTCATCCGGTTCGAGGGCGGTATCAAGACGTCTTACATCATCGGACTTCCTGAAAAAGTCGTGAACCGCCTGGGCGAGGCGCTTCTCGGCAAGTTTTATGACGCCAAGGACCCCGCTGTCCGCCAGGACGCTGTCCAGGAGTTCTGCAACATCGTCACCGGCAACGTGGTTGCCAGGCTGGCCCAGATGGGTGTGCGCAGCGAAATCCTGCCACCTGAAAATCTGGGCGGGCCGCTGTCGCTGGGTACCGGCCGTGCGCTGAAGTATGCTGTCACAACGCCTGATGGTGATCCGGTTTTTCTCGCCCTGATTCTCTGAAACTTACCCTGCCGCGGGTTCTTGACCAGCAGAGAATAATTCCCTTTACGGGTCAGATTTGACCTGCGTATTGGATTGCTAGTCATGGGTGCGGAATTTTTCGCCGTGGTTCAGGCAAAATTTCCGTGATGTCAGGAAAACTTTTGGGAGGGAGGGGGAGTGGGAGGAGGAGCGTTGCAGCGAAGCTGATGCTTCTAGGAAGGATTTGCTTTGCTCAGGCAGGGTTAGATTGAAGTTCTAACGCTCCCCCTCCACGTGAGGGTATAACTAGGTCTTTAGAAAGCACGTTTTATGCCAATCCCCAAAGGTCGTCTTTACAGCTACTTAGCCCATAATTTCCAAATGCTGTCATGCGCCAAAATAGCGCACCGCTCCATGGACGAGCATAACAAGGACTCCATTTTGGAGCACTGCGGCACTTATCCACAGAACCTTGAAACGATCTGTCGATAACTTTTGGGTTGCAGCCCTAAAATTCTTGCGGTAAACGGAATCAATAATGCTACAAAGACAAGTAAAATCAGCAAGTTAAATGACGTCAAATTCAAGTAGACAGCCATGTTTCTATTCTCCTCGGAGATTTTGTAACTCTTTGATTTTCCAGAGGAAACTAGCATGACCGATGATCTCAACCCTTCGACGCAGAAAGTCAAAAAATCGTCGGCTGTCAAAAATCCGCCACTAAATAAAGACTTGGTTTCCAAGGCCACAGCCCTCTATGACCGGTTCGTCCGGAACCAGCTGGAGCACGCTATCGAGCCCAGAAAAAGCCCGCTGGGAACCGCGATTGATTTTTTTGGCAACCCTGCCGTACAGCTTGAGGCTGTCAACCTGCTGCAGAGCGGCTTTAAATCAATCTCGCCTTTGTTAAAGGCCATTTCTGATCCATTTAATTCACCCGCTCCGCGTCAAAACATTGATAAAAATGAACCCCAAAATTAACGTTTGCCTATCACGGGGCGGATGAGCGGAGTAAGCCCTTCCGGACACCGCGGGACACCGGAACAGACATAAATGTCCAACTACGTCGAAACAGCGTTGGAGGCTTTGAAAAACGCCGGCCACCGGCTCACCTCTCAGCGCAGGACTGTTCTGGAGGTTCTGGCTTCCGCCCGGGTTCCGCTTACGCCGGCCGACCTGCACGAACGGGTCAAGACCCGCGGCAAGTCCATGGATCTCGTAAGCGTATACCGGATTCTTGAGACACTCGAGAAAAACGGTCTCGTTCACCACGTTCTCGCCAACAACAGCTTCAAGGCCTGCTCCCACTTTTTCGAGGGCACACCCCACAAGCACCAGACCCATGAAGACGAGGAGCACTGCCACCATCTGGCTATCTGCACCTCCTGCGGAAAATCCTACGAGTTTGAATGCCCACAGCTCGATGAAATCGCCACCGATATTTCCCGCCAGAGTGGCATCCAGATCACCCGCCATCTTCTCGAGTTCCAGGGTACCTGCCGGCAATGCCGGGCCGCGTGACAACCGCAGCTCTCCGGCGGTAAGACAACCGCCGGGTCATGAGCAGCGATACTGCACCAATCATCTTTGATCTTTCGGTTCACGACGTGATTGCTCTCGCGTCGCAGGGGACCTCCCGCCCTGCTGGAGCCCCGTTCAGCCGGGCCCGGCTCGGGCAAGAGGCCCACTCCCGCTACCAGTCGAAAACCGCTGGCCGGCCTGGTTTCCGGAAGGAAGTGCCCGTCTCACTGGAAACCCGGGTACGCGGACTGCTGCTCAGGATCAATGGCCGCATTGATGCCGTGGTCTCGGACGGCGCGGAGACGATTATCGAGGAGATCAAGTCCGTCTTCGCCACCACGGACGAAGCAGCCCGGCTGCAACCCGCCGAACTCGTGGACTGGGCAAACCAGGCCCGCCTGTACCGCTGGATGTGGATGCGGTCTGGACAGGGGCCGGCCGAAGCCCGGCTCATCCTCGCTTCGCTTCTGGACGACGGCTGGCATACCGTCAGCCTTGCCGAGTCCCGAGAGGATCTCGACCGGGCCATCTTCACGCTGCTCAACCGCGCAGCCGGGGCCCTTGAACTGGGCCTGGAAACAGCCGCAAGGCGCCGTGCCCTCGCTCCACGCCTCAGGTTTCCTTTCCCTTCCTACCGGTCCCATCAGCACGAACTGGAGCAGGTCGCGGAGACCGTCAGCTTGTCCGGCGGGACGCTTGCCGCCGAGGCACCCACCGGTCTTGGCAAAACCGCGGCCGTGCTGACCGGAGCCCTCCGGTCCGCGCTGAAGGCAAACCACAAGCTTTTTTTCCTCACGGCCAAGGGAACCCAGCAGAAGATGGCTTTGGAGACCTTCGGACTTGTCCGCTCGGCCTCGGAAATCTCCGCGAGTGAGCCCTTTCGGATCACGCAGATCCGCGCCAAGGAGAAGATGTGCCTGAACGACGTGGTCATTTGCGACCCGGAATTCTGCCCGTATCTTAAGGACTACAGCCGTCGGGCGCTTCAGTCGGGCGCGCTGGAAAGCCTGCGGCAGGAAGGCGTGATCACCGGTGATTCGGTTTTTGAGACCGGCCAGCGCCATACCCTTTGTCCGTTCGAGCTATCCCTGGACCTCGCCTGGGAGTCCGAGGCAGTCACCTGTGACTACAACTACGCCTTCGACCCGGATGTCATGCTCGCGGAGCTGGCCGACCCCGACCTCTCGGGACGGACTGTACTTGTGGTGGATGAAGTGCACGCCCTGCCGGCCCGTGCCCGGGGCTACCGCTCGCCGGTGCTGGATGCGGCAGAACTTGAGCGGCTGGCGTCGGAGATTCTCTCTCCCGCGCCCGGTGAGCCAGTCCGGCGCCGGAAACCCCGCGAACAATATCCCGGCCTTTTCGATTCCCCCACGGAGCGGCTCGTAGGCTCGCCTCAGGCACGAACGCTCGCCCGCGAAATCCTGTCCGTCACGAAGCT
>CAZSFB010000017.1:0-17172 GCA_964606035.1 uncultured bacterium
AAGGCGCATCTGGATTCCAAACCGGTCACGTAGCGGTGCCGACAGCGCTCCGAACCGGGTCGTGGCGCCCACCAGCGTGAAACGGGGCAGATCCAGCTTGACGCTCCGTGCACCCGGCCCTTCGCCGATCATGATATCGAAAGTGAAATCCTCCATCGCCGGATAGAGAGCCTCCTCAATCACGCGGCTCAACCTGTGGATTTCGTCGATGAAAAGCACATCGCCGGGTTCGAGGCCTGTCAGAAGCCCCGCCAGTTCACCCTTGTGCTGGATCGCAGGACCGGAGGTCTGCTTGAGCTGCCCCCCCATTTCGTGGGCAATCAGCCGGGCAAGGGTCGTCTTGCCCAGTCCCGGCGGCCCGTAAAAGAGAACATGATCCAGAGGTTCTTTCCGGCTTCGTGCGGCCTGAAGGTAAACCCTGAGGTTGGAGATCACCTCTTTCTGGCCCACGTAGTCGTCGAGGGTTTTCGGACGCGGGTCATCCACAGTGGAATCCGTACGCCCCAGATTGCCGGTGATCTCCTCGGAATCCAGTTTTGCCGGGGAAACCACGCGGCTGGGCAACTGCTTTTTTCCGGAATCCTTCACGCAGTCATACTCCAGTTCGCAATCACGCGGTCACCTCGCCGGTCTGAGCTGGGCCAGAGCTTCCTTTAGAAGGTCGCCAGTCAGAACCCCATCACCGAGCGCCGCCTCAGCGGCCTGTACGGCTCGAGCAGCGTCTGCCTCACGATAACCCAGATTGACAAGGCCGGATACCGCTTCTGCCGCAGCTCCCCTTTTCGGCATCACCACAATACCGGCGGCCCGGGCTGATGCCGCCTGCGAAACAAACGGGACGGCCTTTTCCCTCAGATGATGACAGATATCTCCGGCTGTCTTTTTTCCCACACCCTTGATGGCCGTTAGCCTTGCCACATCCCCGGCAGCAATCCAGGCCGCCAGCTGGTCGGAAGGCGCACCTGAGAGCAGTGCCGACGCGAGCTTCGGTCCCACTTTGTCGACCGTGATCAGGAGGAGAAAGAATTCCCGGTCCTTGGGGTCCAGAAACCCGTACAGGTCGATCGCGTCTTCCCGGACCGCAGTATAGATCCAGAGCCGGGTTTCACCACCCGGCTCCGGAAGGGCCTGGAGTACCCGCGCTGAAATCCGAACCCCGTAGCCGACTCCGCCGCAGACAACGACCGCACGCCCGTCCGGGTGTGCCTCCAGAAGCCGGCCTTCGAGATAGGAGATCATGGGGGGTTAATTAGGGCACGGAAGGAACAGGTAGCAAGGGGTTACCCGCCCCAGGGCTCCACATCCGAAATGTCGTCCGTCAGTTCAACCCCGAGCTGACTGCACCGGCGGGTGATGAAACCAAGCAACCGGTCCAGCAGCGCACGCAATGCCAGCGCATCACCGCCAACGAAGGCAAACGTCAGTTCGGCCTGGGTATGGTGATCGTGAAGGTCTGTCTCGGAAGCCGCACACCTGAACCGGCTCCGGGCCTGATCCAGGATGGACCGGACGATTTTCCGCTTGTCCTTGAGCGATTCAGGACTTTCCAGCCGCAGATATACAGTCAATACGCCGATATGCACTGACATGGAATGTCACCGGTTCAGGATCCGTCACAGTGGAACCCGGAAATGTCCCGGCACTTCACCCGCTGGAAGATCAGGCCCGGGCCGAAGGCGGGTTATCGGTGGGAAGCTCGATGCGAACCTTGATGTTCTCCACTTCGAACGCCTCGATCTCGTCACCCGGCTTGATGTCCGGATAATTCTCGATACCGATACCGCATTCATAGCCGCTCGCGACTTCCCGGGCATCGTCCTTGAATCGCTTCAGGGACGAGATCTTGCCTGTATAGACCAGCTTGCCGTCCCGGATAAGCCGGACCTGGGCCGAACGTGTGATTTTTCCGTCTTTCACATAGCAACCGGCGATATTGCCCAGCTTCGAGATGTTGAACACCTCGCGCACCTCGGCACGCCCGATGACCTTCTCCCGACGGTCGGGCTCGAGCAGCCCTTCCATACCCTGGCGGACGGCGTCGATCAGCTCGTAAATAATCTCGAACGACTTGATCTCCACCTGCTCGTGCTCGGCGGCAGCCTGCGCCTTGGCATCCGGCCGCACATGGAAGCCGATCACCACAGCATCGGAGGCAGACGCCAGCATGACGTCGCTTTCCGTAATGCCGCCCACTCCGGAGTGAATGACCTTCACGGTGCACTTGTCACGCGGAATTTTCGCAAGGGATTCCTGGATCGCTTCCAGCGAACCCTGCACGTCCGCTTTGAGAACGATCTGGAGTTCCTTTGCCCCGAGCTGGATGCGGCTGTAGAGGTCCTCAAGGGTCATCTTGGAGGTCTTCGACATGGCGGCGACCTTGACCTTCGCGAGGCGATCGGCGGCGATCTGCCGCGCCGTCGATTCGTCCTTGGTTGCAATCAGCGGATCACCCGCCGACGGTACTGCCTCAAGTCCGACCACCTGGACGGGGGTCGCAGGTCCGGCTTCCTTCAGCCGGTGGCCTCGCTCGTCCTGCATGGCGCGGACACGTCCGTAGACAGGACCCGTCACAAAGGAGTCGCCGACGCGGAGGGTTCCGGATTGCACGAGCAGCGTCGCCACCGGGCCACGGCCCTTGTCCAGGTGCGCTTCCACGACGATACCCCGGGCCTTTTTGCCCGGATTCGCCTTGAGATCAAGCACTTCCGCCTGGAGCGCGAGCATCTCGAGCAGTTTATCCAGACCCGTACGGGCCTTCGCCGAAACGTTCACATAGATCGTCTGGCCGCCCCATTCCTCAGGCAGCAGCTCAAGCTCCGCAAGCTGCTGGCGCACCCGGTCCGGATTCGCCTCAGGCTTGTCGATCTTGTTTACCGCCACCATGATCGGCACACCTGCCGCACGGGCGTGGTCAACAGCTTCGCGGGTCTGCGGTTTCACGCCGTCATCAGCTGCCACCACAAGAACAACAATGTCCGTCACGCTTGCGCCGCGGGCGCGCATGGCGGTGAATGCCTCGTGACCCGGAGTGTCCAGGAACACGATGTCACCATGCGGTGTATGCACCTTATAGGCACCGATATGCTGGGTGATGCCGCCAGACTCGCCGGCCACAACGTTCGCTTCACGAATGGCATCGAGCAGCGATGTCTTGCCATGATCGACGTGACCCATGATGGTCACAACGGGCGAGCGGCGCTTCAGGGACTCGGGAGCATCTTCTTCCTCGCGAAGGGCTTCCTTTTCCTGGAATCCGGTCTTCACGATCTCATGACCGAATTCTGTCGCCACAAGCTGCGCCGTTTCAAAATCAATGGCCGAGTTAATCGTGACCATGGTTCCAAGACCCATGAGGACCTTGATGATCTCGGCAGCCTTGACACCCATTTCGGTCGCAAGGTTTGAAACTGTGATGGAATCAGCCACCCGGATTGTCCGTTTCTGGGCCGGCTGCTGAACTTCCGGACCGGCACCCTTCTTTTTCTTCTGGGGGCGGCGGCGGGCACGGCCCGTATCTGCGGAACGGCTGCCGGGAGCAAGGATCTCTGCCTCGACGAACTCACGCCGCGCGCTGAGAAGCCGTTTGGTTTCCTGCCACTCCATTTCGCGGAGCTGCTCATTGCGGCCGCGCCGTTCCTTTACCAGGTTTTCCCGGTCTATTGTCTCGCGGTTCCTTGAAGGAGCCGGACCCGGCTGCGGGGGTGGTGGCCCCATCTCCGGGCTCTCGGCTGCTCCCGGCCGGCGTATACCCGGCCGTCCGGGTGCCGCAGGGGCCGGAGAAGTCTTGATTTTCACGCGCTCGACCACCGGCAGGGCGGTAGTCTTCAGCATCGGTTTCTCCTCCAGAAGCCCCTGATCGGGCGGCCGCTGGAGATAGGGCGAATCGCTGCGGGGAATCGCCGGGCGGATTGTCTTTGGAGACGGAACGGGAGAAGCCGGAGCCATCGGAACCGGGTGGGCGGGCTCAGGGGCTGGGGCTTTCCGGATCACCGGAGCCTCAACAACAGGCAGTTCCGACGTCCGGAGCACCCGTTTTTCCGGAGGAAGCGGCTGGAGGGGAGTAACGGCTGCCGGTGAAGGCGCTTCCTGTACCGAATCCCTTTCAGCGGGAACCGGTGCAGGTTCAACCGCCTGAGGAGCCGGAGCTGCGGGCGCCGCACGCACCTCACTGGTGGCACGACGGCGGATGATGCTGCCCTTCCGCGCCTCTACCGTTGTAGTCTGAACTATCTGCCCCTCTTCTGTGGAGGTGCTGGTGGTCTTGGTAACGACGACCCTGGGACCCACTCCCTCATCGGCCGGAGCGGCCGGTCCCTCATGGGATGCAAACAGTTTTTTGTGGCGAACCCTGAGCTGCTCGATCTGCTCGTCAGTGACCCCGTACCCTGTGGTCTGGGCAGGTACACCCATGTCCTTGAACTTGTTCTTCAGATCCTGGGGATCCGCACCGATCTTCTTGGCAAGGTCGGCAATACGCGTTTTCTTCACGGAAGATGACATCAGTGGTTAGTCTCCAGAAAGAAAGGGCCCGACTCACGCCGCGCCGCCTTCCGTTGTCGGTGCCTCGGCCGTTTCGGCAGCGGGTTCGTCAATATCAAGGACCAGCTTCCCCTCAGCCTTGAGATCGGAAGCCTTGGTCGCTCCCTCCCAGATCCTCTTGGCCAGTTCCTCGTCAAAACCTTCGATCGAGGCCAGCTCGTCAATGGGCGTGTCGGCGACCTCGTCCACATTCCGGTAACCGACCGAATAAAGAAGTTCGGCCTGCATGTCCGTGATGCCTTCGATAGCCCGGAGTTCGGCTTTTGCCGCGGCCTGGATCTTCGCGAACTCGGCCTCGCTCTTGATGTCGATCTTCCAGCCGAGGAGCATCGAGGCCAGCCGGACGTTCTGCCCACGCTTGCCGATGGCCAGCGAAAGCTGGTCGTCAGCCACGAGGATCTGCAGGGTCTTGGTGGCCGGGTTGGCGATCACCTTGAGAACTTCTGCCGGAGCCAGGGCATTGATGGCGAACCGCTGGATCTCGTCGTCATAGACGACGATATCGATCTTCTCGCCACGCAGTTCCTGGACCACCGCCTGAACACGGCTTCCCTTCATGCCAACGCAGGCACCGACCGGGTCCACATCGCTGTCACGGGAACGAACGGCGATTTTCGTACGGGCACCCGGCTCACGGGCGATGGTTACCACTTCCACCGCACCCTCGGCGATTTCAGGAACCTCGTTTTCAAATAGCTTTTTCACGAACTCCGGCGAACTGCGGGACAGTTCAACGATCGGGCCGCGATTGTTCTTGTTCACATCAAGAATGTAGGCGCGGATCCGGTCACCGGGACGATAGCTCTCACGGGGAACCTGCTGCTTGTGTTCCAGCACGGCCTCCGTGCGGCCGATATCGACGATGATATTGCCCTTCTCGAACCGGCGCACAACGCCATTGACGATCTCCGTCACCCGGTCCTTGTACTCGCTGAAAATGAGCTCACGCTCGGCATCCCGGACCTTCTGGAGAAGAATCTGGCGGGCTGCCTGAGCCGGAATGCGGCCGAGGTCCGCCGTGTCGAGCTTGATGCCGATGGAGTCACCCATCTGGGCCTCGGGATCGAGCTCCCGGGCTTTGGCAATCGCAATTTCGAGTTCGTCATTCCCGACACTTTCGACCACTTCCTTGAACTCGAAGATTTCGATTTCCCCGGATTCCTCGTTGAACTGGGCCTCCAGGATGCGGGTGCGCTCGGGTTCCACACCCTGCTCTTCGGCAAGACGCTGCTCGCGGGAACTGATGCCCAGCTTCTTCTTGGCCGCGGCCAGCATGGCTTCCTTGAGGGCCTCGATGACCAGTTCCCGGTCGATACCCTTTTCCTTGGCCACCGCGTCAATCACGCGGGGGAGATTGGTGTCGAACATGTGCCTGTTACCTCTGGAACCGCCAGCCGGAACTCCTTCAGGCTCCGGCGGGTTCCCCTTTTCAGTCTTTCCATTCGATCTCGAGGTTGGCCCGGGCGATCTCCCCGTAAGGAATCTCCATGACCGTCTCGTAGACCGGCTCCGGCGGCGGGGGCTGCCCCTTCTGCCGCTTCTTTTCTATGCCCAGCCGGATCCCGGCATCATCCGCCGCAACCAGCCGTCCCAGGAACTTCCCGGGCTTTTCATGAGGAGGACGAGTGACCACCGCCACCAGCCGCCCCTCGGCCCACCGGAAATCCCGGGACCTTTTCAGTTCCCGGGTCAGTCCCGGCGATGTGCATTCCAGCTCAAAGGCCTTTTCAATTGGATCCTCGACATCGAGAACCGCCGAATAGGCCCGGTTGAACCCGCTAATCTCCTCAAGGGAGATCGAGCCCCGTGCATCCCGGTCCTTGCGTTCCAGCGTCACCCGGACCTGAGAAACCTGCTTTCGGGGGATGAACTCGAGATCCACGAGAATAAGTCCCCTGGATTCGAGAATCGGAAGTGCCAGAGCTTCCAGGCGCTCCACCATCGAACGCTCCATCTCCGACGCCATCTGCTTCTTCCGGCTCCACCGCTCAGCATTCCGTTGACTAAGAAGAAAGGCGGGGTCGAAACGAACCCGCCTTCCAACTGGAACGCTAATTCTGGGCCGATGGATAACACACCGCGGCGACCAGGGCAAGAAAATATTTCCGGGAGTGCCCGGCGGATAGGAAGGGATTTCGCTATTCATTTCAAATGGTTAGGCCAAAGTTCCCGCCTTCGCGTCAGGTCCAGTGGCTTCCACCTGAATCCCGTGCCAGTTTCCCCGCCGGAATGGACGCCCCCGAAACCATCGAAGTCCCTCAAAAAGTCACTGGGAAACCGGTCCGCCATGCTCCGGTCTGGACACGGTTTCTGCTCTACCTGGCCCTGGCAATTGCCTTGCGGGGACCGTTCGCTTCCCTTCCCGTGGTCAATGTGGATGAAGCCGTCTGGATGACCGGTGCAAGGGTGTGGCACTCAGGGGGCAGCCCATATCTGGATTTCGTGGACACCAAGCCCCCGGTGATCTTCGCCTTCTACAGGACTGTCCTCTGGTTTACCGGTGGCGATTCGCAACTGGCCCTTCCGCTGCTCCGGTGGGCCTCACTTGTGCTGCTGGCCCTGGCCGCTGTCCTTCTGGACCGGACCGTCTCCGGACTTCTCAAACGCCGTCGTGGGGCCGCCGTTGCCGGGGGACTCCTTGTTATCGGATTCTCCCTTGGCGCCGAACGTCAGACGCAGTTCGTTTCGACGGAGCTCGTATGCACGCTTCTCTTTGCCGCCTCGGTCTGGCTCGCGTCCCGGCAGGGGCCGTTTGGAGCGTTTCTTTCCGGTATCGCAGCCATCCTGATTCCTTTTACCCGGATACCCGCGGCTGTTCTCGCCCTGCCCGCGGCGTTTCTGGTTCTCACCTCACCGTCCGCGAGACCTTCAAGGATCGCCGCTTTCGGATCAGGTGCACTGCTGGGCACCGGACTCGTCACCTTCTGGATGCATACGGCCGAAGGAATGCGCGAGATGATCTTCTGGTCCTACACAGCGAACCGTCTCTATGTGAATGTTGGTCCCGGCACGGCTGAATCCTTTGCCCGGTTCCTGAAGAACATGGCAGGGCCGGTAGCGCTGACGCTCCCGGCCTGGGCACTCGCCGCTGCTGGCGCAGTAAACCTGAAGGGCATGCACAGATGGTTTTCCCTGACCGTGCTTCTGAGTGCCCTTCTTTCGCTTGCAGGCGCCGCGGCGGGCGGCCGCTGGCTTGGCCACTATCACCTTCAGCTCATTCCGCCACTCGCACTGGCCGCTGGGCTGGCTGTAGAGGCCCCGGTGCGGTTGCGAACGGCCGCCATGCTCACGGCACTCATTGGAGCCGCTGGTTTTTCAGCCGCGGGAGTCTGGCGGCTCAGAATCCGGGAAACCGCCCGCGAAACCCTCCCGGCGGTGCAGGACGCCACCCGGTTTGTCCGTGAACAGACGGAACCGGGAAGCCGACTGCTCGTCTGGGGCTACGGGCCTGACTTTTACGAGCGTTCGGGACGGCTTCCCGCCACGAGACACCTGACACCCGCCACGACCGTGACCGGCTACACCTTCGGCGGCGTGAAAGACCTTTCGAAACGGATCAACCCCCGCAGCCTCATCCTGACGGAGCGATGGGGACAGTTCATGGCGGACCTCAAGTGCCATCCCCCGGCAATGGTGGTCGATTTCGCCGCGCATGATTTCCATTACTTCGGGGATTTCCAGCTCCCCCACTATCTCGAACTCTACCACTGGATCCGGACCAGTTGCCGGAAAACGGACGGGCCGGAATCCACCCGCGGACGGTTTGATTTCTACACGTGCGGGGGAATCCCTGAGTCCGGAGGTTTCTGCCCCCGGTAACCGGCAGTGGCAGGCACAAACGAATGAACAGGTTCCTCAATCAACTCGAACGGCTTTCGTCCGGCCGTTTTCTTGGCCTGACGTTTGTCCTGCTCGCCGGCTTCAGACTGCCGTCGTTTTTTGCCCCGCTCATGGACTCCGACGAGGCCGTGAGAGCGGTCGGGGCGAAGCTGCTGCTCAATGGCGGCGTCCCCTATCTAGACTTCGTGGACAACAAACCGCCGCTCACCTGGCTGCTGTATGCCATCGCTGGCGGTTCTGTGACCGGGGCCCGGATACTCGCCGCCCTGTTTACCTGGGGAACGGCCCTCATCGCCGGGTTGCTGCTGGTCCATGCACGCACTGGAACCCGGCGGCTTGCGACGATTCTCTACCTGCTTTTCTCCGCCGCCTGGATCGACCGGCAGTTTCTCACGGCCAATACGGAAGTGTTCATGAACCTGCCGCTCGCCGCGGGGCTTTATTTCAGCCTGCGTCCGGAACAGGGGGAACGCGGTGGAATACTGAACGGATTTCTTTGTGGCCTCTGCTTCGCCGCGTCGGTTCTCTGCCGGCCCACAGCCCTTTTTGCCGCTCCCGTGGCCGCATTTTTCTGGTTCGCCGGCCCCGGCAGCAGCCGCGACCTGTTCTTCAGTGCCTCCCTGAAACTCATGGGAGCCGTTGCCGGTGGACTGGCCGGACTCGGAGCCGCCGCCGGATGGTTCCATCTTCATGGCGCACTCAAGGAGTTTTTCTACTGGAGCTTTCTCTCCGGCGGAGAGATCGGAGCCACCGGAAACACCGGAGCCGATTTCTGGCGCCGGATGGCGGCCTCTTTTCTTCCGTGGGCACTGTCGGCGATTCTTCTCTGGCGGGGGTTTGCGGGAAATATTCTGGAAGAATGGCGGAAATCCCCCGCAGAGCGGGACTATGGAGTGCTGATGCTGGCCGCCGTCACGGCGATTACCATTCTACCCTGTTCGTTCGGTGGGCGCTGGAGGGCCCACTACTATCTCCAGTTCCTGCCTTCGCTCGTCCCACTCGCGGCGATGTGGCTCGAGTCGCTCGCGGGCCGGGAGACCACCGCCGAACCCCCGTGGTGGCAGGCCGCCATTATTCCGGCACTGGCCCTTCTGCCACCGCTGCTCGCCCTGACGGTCAACGGAACAAATCTCGCGCTGGACCGCCACCGCGAACGAAGGGGCCCCGACATCATCACCCTCTCCAGCCGCTGGGAAAAGGAGATTCCGCCAGATGAGGCCGTTTTCATATGGGGTTATGCGACCGGAGCCTACTATCTTTCGGGGAGAACCCCCGCGAGCCGCTACATCGTGCCCGTTACACGGCTTTCCGGCTATGCCTACGGTTCGGACCGGCAGGGGCGGGGCGAACTGGACGCCCAGTCGCTCATTGATCCAGCAGAGGTAGCGCGGCTCGTCGCTGACCTGGAAAAAAACCGCCCGCTCGAGATCGCCGATCTTTCCCCCGGTGGCCTCCACGGCTGGGGATGCTGCCCCATGCCGGACCGGCTGGCATCCTGGGTTTCGGGCCGCTATACGGAAACGGCCCCCGCCGGACGGGTTACCGTCTGGCGGCGGAAAGAGTGAACGGAGCCCCCGGCGTGGATTTTTCGGTCGTCGTACCTACCTACAACGAGAGCGCCAACATCCGGACCCTTCTGGATGATCTCGGCCGGGAGCTTGATGGCCTCGACTATGAAATCGTGGTGGTGGACGACGACAGCCCGGACCGTACCTGGGAGATTGCCGCCAGCTATGCCAAGGATCACCCGCGGGTAAAAGTCCTGCACCGCACCGAGGAGCGGGGGCTCTCCACCGCCGTCATTGCCGGGTGGTCGAAATCTTCCGGACGCTATCTCGCCGTCATTGACGGTGACGGCCAGCACCCTCCCGAGGCCCTGCGGCGGATCTTCGACCGGGCGGCACAGGGAGACCTCGACCTGATTGCGGGTACCCGCAAGTCTTCCGGCGGATCCACCGGCGACTGGAACCTCTGGCGTGTGTTCGTGAGCTGGGTCGCCACCATGATGGCGAAGGTTCTCTTTCCCCTGCGGCTCCGGAATCTGGGAGATCCGATGGGCGGCCTTTTCTGCGTACGGAAGGAAATCGTCACCGGAAAGGTGATGAGCCCCATCGGCTACAAGATCATGCTGGAAGTGATCGTCCGTTGCGGGCCCAAAAATATCGGAGAAATCCCCTACACATTCCTGACCCGGAAAGCCGGAGCCTCCAACATCGGATCAAAGTAAATCTTCCGCTACATCCTGCACCTGCTCAAACTGAGATTCCTTCCGGCGCCAGCCAGTGGCATGCGCGTGGAGTGACTCGCAGGAAACCCAGCATGACTGAATCGGCAGCGGAAGGCATTGAATACCGCCCGGGAGACGGTGGCACGATCAGCACACTGTCCGTGGCGAAACGGATATTCTCAACGTCCGTGGAAGCAGTGGATCCGGCGCTTGCCGCCCGGATCGGTTCCGAACCGGACTGGCGCAAAAACTATGCGAAATATGGCGTTTCGGTAATGCTTGCCGGACTGAAAAGCCGTGAGGCCGCAATCTCCATGGCCAGGGCCGGCCTGAAGGCCGTCCACGAAAGCCTCCAGTTCACACGTGACGGGAAGTCATTGCCTGTCACGGAAGTCGCACCGGCTGGCGGCATCTTCAGCACAGAAGCCGTGCAGGGAGAACAACCGCGCATCAGCACATTCCGGGTGCCCGCAGGCGGGAAAATCCTGGAAGGAGACAGCCTGAAGCGGGAACTGGTCCGCTGGCGGGACAGCCACCTTGCGGAGCCCGACTGCGTGGAGAAACTCCTCGGACTCCTGGACGATCCGTCTCCTCTGGATCTCCGGGAAAAAACCTTCGTGCTGCTTGGCGCCGGAGCCGAAGTGGGACCGTTGCGGCCGCTGCTCGAATGGGGCGCCACGGTTGTTGCGGTAGACATGGACCGTCCCGAGGTTCATGAACGTATATCCTCACTCGCAAGGACAACCGCCGGGCGGGTGCTATTCCCCGTCCGCGCCGGGCGGCCCGCAGGGGCGAATCTCCTGACCGACCTGCCGGAAATCCTCGGCTGGCTGGGCGAACGGGAAACAGTCGACACGATCGGCGCCTATGCCTATCTCGATGGCGAGAAGCATGTGCGAGTGTCCGCTGCCATGGACCGGATCGTCGGGAAACTTTCAGAAACGCATCCCAAAGCCCTTGTGGCCTACCTGATGACCCCCACGGAGGTTTTCGTGGTGCCGGAATCCGCCGCCGCAGTCTCGCGAGCCGCGTTTGAGGCACGAAGCCCGTTCGTGAAACCCTTGAGGGCCCTGAGCCGCGGACGGCTGTTCGAGGCGAATGTCCGGGCCGAAGCAATGATGGACGGCGCCCCACACGCCATCATCGACAGTGTCGAGGCCCGGCAGGGGGCGAACTATCTGCTGGCCAAGAGAATGCAACGCTGGCGCGTATTCCTCGCACAGGAAGCCGGACGCCGGGTTTCATGCAACGTCGCACCGATGACCCGCACACGCTCGGTTCTTTCCAACCGGGTTTATGCCGCTGGGTACCGGGGAACGAAGCCGCTCGGAATTGAGACCTTCGATGCCGCCACCACGAACACCGTCATGGCGGCATTGCTTGTTCTGGACGGACTCCAGCCAGAACCCCGCCCGCCCCTTCCGCACCCGGAGCAGATCCTCCGGGACCGGGCATTCCACGGTGGCCTGTGGACCTGTCCGTATCAGCTCCGGACAATCATCGAGGCCGGAGTGGCCGCAGGCATATTCAGCCGCGGCTAGTCCGTCACGAGACCAGCGAGGCCATTCATCTCAGTCGTACCGGATCCGCCTGACGCGCCGTTCTCCAAAGTTGTATGCGTATATTCCGTCCGGATGGGCCGCGTGGGCCGGTGCGATATTGAACATTTGCTGAACGGCAACAAGCGGCCTGTCGAGCAGTTCCTCATACCGCGCAAAAGGCAGCCAGCTGGCGCGCCTGCCCCGCAGATAAGCCTGGATCATGTATTTGTGCCAGCCCAGCCGCTCGTTCGGAAACGCGAGAGGACCAAGGAAAAATGCCGGTGAGATCAGCAGCGCCGCGCCGGGGACCCAGAACTGCCCGTTACTGAAAGCAAGGACTGCGGCCTCCCCAAGCTGATCCGCGCCGTAGCCTGTAAGCGCATGCCACATGTCATGGGAATCACGGAGACGCCGGCGGAAGTAGCGGCGGTCCTCGTCGAAGACACCGTTCCCGTCCACGAAATTGTCAGTGAGCTCGGAGTAGAACGTTGCATCCAGCCGCTCCTGCTGCATGTACATTCCGTAGGCGTGGCCCAGTGTTCCTTCCGGCAGGGAAAGCATCCTGTCCCTGTCCTTGAGCGCATCGTAAAGAGAGGGTTTCTCCTTCAGAAGCCGCTGACCCTCAGGGTGTGACCGGAACCGCTGGAAATATTTCTCCATCGTGTTGCCTTCGAGAGCCACTGCAAGGGCGGCCACCTCGTCTGACCGGCTCGTATCGGCTGCCACGGCGAAAAATGCCTTTGCGGCCCGGCCCCAGTCCCGCTTGAACTTCGGGGAATCGGTTGTGGAATGCACAGGAGCCCCTCCTTGAAAGAGTTTCGACAAACAATCTACCTGCGCGCAGGTAGATTGTCAATTCAAAACATACCCATACTAACCATCTGAAAACAAAGGATTATTTATTGATATAATGAAAACGGCCGGTCGTAGATCCGATAAATCACAGACTGATTGAGTGGCTTTTCGAGAACACCCGAGACTGGGATGGCCTCATTCAAGAAGGAAGAGTTGGTGCGGATGGTGGGACTTGAACCCACATGCCGTTAGGCGCCACCCCCTCAAGATGGTGTGTCTGCCAATTCCACCACATCCGCATCGGGGCTGATTGGGCCGCCCCGGTCCGGCACTTATAGCCGCTTCAAAAAACCTTTCAAGGGCAGCCGGCCGGAAATGTCCGGCACGAATGCCGTTCGCCTGCCGTTACTGGGCCTGGGCACCCTCGGCCGCTGCGGGAGCCGTCCCGCCTTCGCCCGGCTGGGCCGGTGCCGAACCTTCGGGAGCCGCCGGAGCTTCCGGAGCCTTCTGCGCCTCAACTGCCGGAGCCGGGCCGTCTTCCCCGATCACGGATCCGCCGGTTCCACGGAAGAAATAGGACAGGGAGAACGATACGACGAAAAACACGATGGCGAACCCGGCCGTCAGCTTGCGCTTGAATGACTCACCACCGCCCGCGCCCATGAGGCTCGAAGATCCGCCGCCACCTCCCAGGGCGGTCCCCATGTCCGAGGACCCCGCCTGGATCAGCACCAGGACAATAAGGGCAATGGCAACAAACCAGTGGATGACCGTCAGAAAGGCTTCCATGTGATATCAGTCCAGTCCTGCCACAACTCATCCGCCGTGACATTTTCAATGGGTGCTCCGGAACCCGCCTATCGGCAGGTCCGCTCCCCAAGGGCGCTCACCCTAGCCGCAAGAGAGGATTTGTGTAAAGTCCCCGGCGTGAAGAGATGCGCCGCCCACGAGGCAGCCATCTACCCCGGAAATCCCCAGTATTTCCGCTGCATTATCAGCGTTCACACTGCCGCCATACAGGATCGGCAGGTCAGCCGCCCCCTGTCCGTAACCCAGACCCAGCTGTTTTCGGACCCGCTCATGGGCTTCGGCGATCTGGTCCGGTTTTGCCGTCACCCCGGTCCCGATGGCCCAGACCGGCTCATAGGCAAGAAGGCATTTTTCCACTTCGGCCGCAGTGAAATCGAGAAATGCCCCGCGAAGCTGCTCGTCGAGAATCGTCCCGGTAAGCCCCTGCTCCCGCTCCGGACCCGTCTCGCCGATGCAGACCAGCGGCGTCAGTCCGGCGGACATCGCGGCCCTGATCTTCGCGTTGATCAGAGTGCTCCGCTCCTTGAGAATATGCCTGCGTTCGGAATGGCCGATGATCACGAACGATGCCCCGGCATCTTTCAGTTGCGACGGAGCAATCTCGCCGGTCAGGGCGCCGGGACCCCGGTCGGCACAGTTTTGCGCACCAACGATCCATCTTGTGCCTGCCAGTTCGCGGGCCACCGCCGCAAGGTGCAGAGCCACCGGTGCCACACCCGCTGTCACCCCCAAAGGCACCTGCTGGTCCCGAAGCTCACGGGCGAGCGCCTCGGCTTCCGCCGAGACCAGGTTCATCTTCCAGTTGCCAATAATGTAGCGGGGCACTTTTTACCATCCGGTCAGATCCGGCTCCCCACGTAGCGTCCCAAATCCAGCATCCGGGCCGAATAGCCCGCCTCATTGTCGTACCAGCCCACTGTCTTGATGAGCCCGTCGTCGAGCACCTGCGTCAGCCGCGAGTCGAAGATGCATGACGAGGTGTTACCCGTGAAGTCCACGGAGACGAGGGGCCGCTCCTCATATTCGAGCACTCCGGAAAGATACGTCGCTGACGCCTTCTTCATGGCAGCATTGATATCATCGCGGGAGGCCTTTTTCGTTACATGAACGGTCAGGTCCGTGAGCGAGACATCGGGCGTCGGCACACGTACCGCATAGCCGGAAAGCTTTCCCTGCAAATGCGGGAGGACAAGCCCCACGGCCTTCGCTGCGCCTGTCGTTGTCGGGATCATGCTCATGCCTGCGGTGCGGGCACGGCGCAAATCCTTCTTGTGCGGGGAGTCGTGGATATTCTGGTCGTTCGTGTAGGCGTGCACCGTCACCATAAGGCCGCTCACCACGTCGAATTCCCTGTCCAGGACCATTGCCATCGGTGCAAGGCAGTTGGTCGTGCAGGACGCGTTCGAGACGATGAGGTCGGTCTTCGGGTCGAAGGTTTCGTGATTTACCTTGTAGGCGAGCGTCTTGATCTCGGGGGATTTCGGAGGGGCCGACAGGATCACGCGCCGGGCACCCGCATCCAGATGCTTCTTCGCCAGTTCGGTCTTGAGCAGGCGGCCCGTGCATTCGAAGACCACATCAATACCCAGGTCCTTCCAGGGGAGCTTTTCCGGCTCGGGGATCGAGGTGTACCGGATTTTCCGTCCGGCCACGGCCAGGCTGTCCCCCTCCACCTTCACGGGCCACTTCAGACGCCGGTGAACGCTGTCGAATTCCAGCAGGTGGGCCATCTGGTCAATGGGCGCGAGATCGTTCACGGCCACAATCTCCATCTCTCCCGGATTCTCAAGCCACAGGCGTGTTGAAATACGCCCGATCCTGCCGAAACCGTTTACTGCCACCCTGATCATGGGAAAACCACCCTGGCGCGGCTGCGCCCGCAGCTCTCCGGCGGTGCCGGAAATGCCCTATGCGATCATGTACCCCCGGCCCCCTGCAGGGTCAATAATTTCTGCCGCTGCAGCGGCATTTCAGCTGTGACGCTTCCGTGAACAAACCGTGCCGAAAGATGAAACGGCCCCGTCACCGGGGCCGTTTCCTTTCACAAGCCACAGGGCGGCTGATTACATGGGGGCGAGCAGCATGCCGGCCGTCATGGCAAGCGACATATCACCGCCCAGACGGATCTTGCCAGCCATGAATGCCTGCTGCGGCGGCATCTTCGCGTCGCGCATCTCGTTCAGTTCCGCCTCGGAGGTCTCGATTGTGCAGCGCGGATTCACGAGATCCGCCGGACCACAGAAACCGATACCGATCAGTGCATCGCCCTCATCAGTGGAAACCTTGATCATCATGGTGCCCGAGAGCTGCTGGCGAATCATGTCGATCTTCGCCTGGTCGGGGGCCATCTTGAGCATCATCTCGACCGGCTTGGCAATGTCCTGGTCCAGTTCGCCGCCCGCGCGCTTCATGCCCATGTCATAGGCCGCACGGTTGGTCTTCACAGTCACAAGCGGGTTGCCTGCGTTTCCAGCTGAAATCTTCGGCTTGCCGCCTTCTGTCTTCATGGTCCAGACGCCGCCACCATCACCCTCGATGGTGACTTCGAACTCGACACCGAGATCAGGGAAGTTCACGTCCTTCAGTTCCGCGAGCTTTTTCGGGACAAATTCCTCGACCAGCTGCTTGGGGCTCATCTTTGCTACCGACATGGTGTTTCCTCCTGCTCCTTCCGTCACGACCCCGGCCGGCTGTCGCCAGCTGGCTTCCGGTTCCTGCGGACGGGCCTTTCTGGTTTTTCAAAACCGTTTATCAGATTGGGTCCCGCCTTTAGTAGCACCCGCCTTGCGCCAGCGGCAAGACGGAATACGGTTGAGGCCTGCTAAAAAAGAACCTAGGGTTAACGCCCGAATGAGATCCCCGAAATGCCTTCACCCCGCCCGCTTTCCAGCCTTTCTGGCCATTGCACTGTGCGTGACCGTTTCTGTCTCCGGCTGCTGGGAGCCGCCAGTGATTCCTCGGCCGGCCACTGAAACCTACGTGGATATCCGGGGCCACAGGACCCGCTACCGGACCCGGAAAGGCACCGAACCCTGTCACATCCTCTACCTGCACGGTTTCGCCGCCAGTGTGGAGACCTGGGAGGAAATGTTCGCCCGGCAGCCGGGCGGATGTTCGGCCACGGCACTGGACCACATAGGCTTCGGCATCGCTGACCGGCCGCCGCCGGAACAGTTTTCCTACGGACCGTGGGGGCATGCCGAATACGCCCGGAAACTGATGGACGAACTGGGGATACGGTCCGCATTCCTCGTGGGGAACTCGATGGGCGGGGCCATCGCCAGGACCATCGCCCGCGAGACTCCGGAGCGGGCCGACGGGATCATAGTGCTCGACCCGAAATACCAGAACGTAGACCTTCCTGCCCCTCTGTTCCTGCTCCGTTTCCCCGCATTCGCAGAACTGAGTTTCACCTTCATG
>CAZSFB010000018.1:0-4151 GCA_964606035.1 uncultured bacterium
AAAGCCCCCCGACGCTCTTCCGGAAACCAGCCACCCATGAGCAGGAACTCAAGGTTCGCCAGCCCATACGTCTCGGGCGTCAGCTTTATGCGGTACGGCGCATCGCGGGCTGCTCCGGCGTTGTGGATACGGGCAAGAAGCCTTCCCACACGTCGCGCGAGTTCGTCGTCGAGTTCGTCGGGAGTACGCCCGCCCATCTTCGGAAACACGGTGTACCAGAGGTCCCCTTCTGTGGTTTTCGCAAGCGTGGCCCCGTCCGGGAACCTGACCGGAGCAACAGCGGGGACATCCTCGCCAACTAGATCTTGGATGAACCCGTGTTCCTCCCGGATTTGCTCTCCAGACCAGCGGCCCGGCCGGTAGAACTTGACGATACGGCGGGAGGGATACGTCAGGCCTCCCTGCTTCGCTGCAATGCCCTCGCCCGCCTCAACCTCGATCTCGTAGACACGATTTTCATAACTGTTCAGGGCATAACAGAGGCCAGTGCAGGAATATCCGGCTGCCTCCATCGCTTGAAGGACCCGGTCGGGGGAGAGATCAAAAAAATACCTGGTGACTTCCTCTCCCCAGGCCGAGCCGCTCGCCTTGGAAGTCCGGCCTGGTTTCCGGCCAGAGGCTTTCCCCGCAGATTTCTGGGAACTGCTCCGGGAACGTGAGGGGGCCTTCGCTGGTTTCCGCACCGGGGATTTCGCCATGACGCCCCTATAGCCGATTTCCACCGGAAACCGCATGAAATTCGTCCGTTCCGATCGTATATAGTTACCCCTGCCATGGCCACTCTGTATGTCGTCGCCACGCCGATCGGTAATCTTGGGGATCTTTCCCGTCGCGCGGAGGAAACCCTTCGGTCAGTCAGTCTCGTTGTCTGTGAAGACACGCGAGTGACCTCCCCCCTACTGGTTCGAATCGGCTCCAAGGCAGACTTGAAGGCGAGTTACAAGGGACGTGAGGCTGAACGTACGGCTGATATCATTGAAAAATTGAACGCCGGTCATGACGTGGCTCTCGTTTCCGATGCCGGCACTCCGCTGATCAGTGACCCCGGCGAACGGCTGGTCATGGCAGCTGCGGAGGCAGGGCACAGGGTCGTGCCCGTTCCGGGACCATCTGCACCCATCACACTGCTTTCGGCGTCGGGGCTTCCGGCAGAACGATTCACATTCATCGGATTCCTGCCCTCTCACGACCGGCGCCGTGATGAAACCCTCGGGGGATACCGCTTGCGGCCGGAAACACTGGTGTTTCTTGAAAGCCCGCGCCGGCTCGTGGACACCCTGAAAGCCTGCGCCAGGATTTTCGGGGAAACACGCCCCGCGGCTGTGGGCCGCGAACTGACAAAACTGCACGAGGAGGTCGTCAGGGGAACCTTGAAGTTAGTCCTCGATAGTTTTGAGCAGCGGGAAGATGTACCCGGCGAAGTCACCGTGGCCATCGCCGGGCACACCGGTGCCGAAGCCAGCATCGACATTGAATCGCTGCGTGGTGAAATCGAGGCAGCGATACGGGATGGCGAAGGCACCCGCCGAATCTCCGACCGGATATCGGCCGTCTACGGGATTTCCAGGAAAACCGTCTATAGCTATGTTCTGAAACTGTCGGCTGAAATAAGCGGCAAGACCTGAAGCCGGTCATCCGACCGGTGTGATCTCAAATTGGTATCCGGACTCTGTAAGCACCTCAGCGACACATTCCGCCACGGTTGCGGCAATATTCGTGCAAAACCGAAGACGCTCAGAACTGTTAAAATCGGAAAACTGACCAGTCATTTCATTGCATATAATGGTCTGGGCGCTGCCCTTCTCGATGCGCTCATTCACAATACGCTGGTAATGCAGCATGGCATTTCTGAGAATCTCGGTGACTTTCCCGGTTGGGTCGGGATCCCCAAGAATTTCCCCCAGAATCAGTTCACCAGCCTTGATGGCACCGCACTGCCCTTCCCCCGTAATCCCGCCTTTTCTCAGTGCCTGATAGGGCCGGGTGGGAAGATTAAATGTTTCGGCCAGAGCGATTCCACAGGAACGATGTGGAGCCACTTTCCCCTCATAGAGCAAAAGGGCCTTCTTTCGGGCTTCTATGATCAGTTCCTGGCGTTTCTTCGGATCCATCTACCGGAATCAGCCTCCACCCTCTTCTGGGGCTTCCCCGTCAAAGGCTTCAATAATCTCGCGTTCTGAGGCTGTGGCATAGTCAATCCCGAAATCCGGATGCCAGAATTGCACTCCGTGTTTCTTGCCCACCAGACGGGCCACATCGAAGACAGAATCCGATGCCGACTCACTGTCGTTCCGGAAAATGAATGTCAGCTGGAATTCTTCAACCTCACCGGAGGGCAACTGTTTTGTACCCGACAAATCAATCACGGTTCCAGTGTGCAATTCAACCAGGTGGCCATCGCTGCCCAGCTTGGCCCTTGGATAACCTAGGATATCATCCACAATCGCCCGCCACTGGACCCGGGAACCGGGTCGACGGATAATAACCCTGTACGCCATGGAACGCCCTCCTGGCCAATTACCTGTCCATACCCATCAGACCGCTTATGTATGGTCCGGCACACAACCAATGGCCCAAGATTACTAGGACCAACGAGCGGTCACAACCAAAAATTCCGAAGACCTATTGGGGTGATTCGAGGCCAAGGGCCAATTCAAGTAGCTGCACTGCATTTCTGGCGACAGCCCTGACATTATCGGCTGCCACCCAGAACTGGACGCCGCTGGGAGAGCTGCGGATCCGGCCGACTCCAATCTCATCTGTGCCCGCAAATGCAGAAATCTGAGGAGGCACGTCATTTCCGGGTCCATTACCTGAAAGCTCAATCGTACTTTCTTCAGCAAGAATCTGCCGAATCCTCTCAGGTGAAAGCCTGGGTATGGTATCCAGTTCCACTGCATAAGTATTTCCGAAGAACACGGGTGCTGACGCCAGCATTACGGAAACCCTGGCCGGCTCGACTTCCAGGAGTTCAGCAAGTTCCGCTGAAGTTCGGTTCTCATGGTCTGCATCCACAACGCAGCCCGGAATTATATTAAAGGCGATTCGGGAATCGAACGGATATTCATCAGCAACCTGAAAATTCAACAGATCCCGGGTCTCCTTTGACAACGTCTCTATCCCACGCCGCCCCGCCTCGCTGGCCGAAAGAAGCCCGACAATCCGCATCCTTTCAACTCGTACGCCCTGACGCAGGATGGGGGATATAGCCATTGACAGGATTGTCGCCGAACTACAGGGAATACGAAGTGGTCCTTCCGCCAAAACCGATTTTTCGAGGCTGGCAACCCGGGTTCCACCCCGAACCGGCGGATCGGACAGATCTAGAATTTTCAGGCCAAGTTGCGCAGCAAGGCCGCCCCACTGCCGGGTAATGTCAGGACCGGCAGCGAAAACCACGATATCCAGATCATCAAGGGCTGAATCTGAGAGGACCGAAACCGGTATATCCTCCTCGCCGGTTTCCGGATTCTCCACCTCGAGTTTTTCCCCCAAGTGATCCTCCGGTTCAAAAAGCCTGAATGACGCCACCGGAAATTCGCGGAGAACAAACGTCCTGAGGATTTCCTCGCCGAGCACGCCCTTGGCCCCGACAACACCAATCCGGAATTTGGACACCCGCAACCTATCCTTTCAAATTGTCCATAATTGCTTTGGTCATTTCTTTCGTCCCGACCACCGGCTTTCCTGGTTCGGCAATATCCGGGGTCCGGACGCCCGCAGCAAGGGTATCTTTCACAGCCTTCTCAATGGCTCGCGCCGCCTTTGTCTGCTTGAGCGAGTAATCAAGCATCATCGCAAGCGACAGCACGGTCGCAATCGGATTCGCCTTCCCCTGTCCAGCAATATCCGGGGCAGACCCGTGTACGGGCTCGTAGAGCCCATACCGGACCCCCGAACCCCTTTCTGCTCCCAAGGATGCACTGGGCAAAAGACCGATGGAGCCAGTGAGCATTGCGGCTTCGTCCGAAAGAATATCTCCGAACAGATTTTCCGTCACCAGTACATCAAACTGCCTTGGGTTCCGGATGAGCTGCATCGACGCATTGTCGACGTACATGTGTTCCAAAGTGACATCCGGATAATCCTTTTGAAGCTCAATAGCGATGTCCCGCCACAGCTCCGAGACCTCAAGAACATTTGCCTTGTCG
>CAZSFB010000018.1:4161-17037 GCA_964606035.1 uncultured bacterium
CGACGCTTGTGACCTTCCTGCGCCGCAAACGGGCAAGCTCGAATGCCAGTTTAACGATCCTGTGGATCTCGCTCTCCGAATAGGCCATCGTGTTCACGCCGTAGCGCTCACCCTTCTCGTTCTTGCTTACGCCCTTGGGTTTGGCGAAGTAGACGCCTCCCGTAAGCTCTCGCAAAACGAGGATATCGACGCCCCTTACGACTTCCGGTTTCAGCGCCGACGCACCTGCAAGTTCATCAAATACGGTCGCAGGCCGAAGATTGGCATAAAGCCCCAGTTCCGCGCGCAACCTCAGTAGAGCTCTCTCCGGGCGGACTTCATATTTGAGACCTTCCCACTTTGGACCGCCGACTGCTCCCAGCAGCGCCAGATCTGATTTCGCGATCTCGGCCATGGCATCATCCGTAAGCGGTATGCCGTGGGCGTCAATTGAGCAGCCTCCGACCAGAAAGGTCGTTTTTTCGAGCTTAAATCCAAAGATCTGTTCGGCCTTCTCGAGAACCTCGATTGCCGCACCCACCACCTCCGGGCCGATACCGTCGCCGGGAAGCAGTGCCAGTTTAATCGTCATGACCGTATTTCCTCGTTTCAACAGGTTGCCCGGACTGTAACGCATAGACGTCATGCCGGACCGGGCGGAGAGTAGCCGAAGTCGCTGCCCTGTAAAGGGTCCTTTCGTCCCAAAAAGAAAACGCGGGACCTGCTTTCAGGCCCCGCGATTCACTTAATGCTCAGCGTCGCTGATCAGTAGCCGCCGCGTCCGCCACGGTCACCACGGTCACGTCCGCCGTAACCACCGCGTCCACCACGGTCACCACGGTCACCACGGTCACCACGGTCGCCGTAACCACCACGGCCACCGCGGTCGCCACCACCGCCGCCTTGCGGCCGTTCGCGTGCTTCATTGATCGTCAGTGCACGGCCGTTCAGGTCCTTGCCGTTCAGGCCATCAACAACGCCGCGGATGTTGTCGCCGTCGGCCACTTCAACGAAGCCAAAGCCGCGCGAGCGGCCAGTTTCGCGATCGGTCACAAGCTTTACACCAGTAACTTCGCAACCGTTGTTTTCAAAAAATCCACGCACGTCCTCAGACGTTGCGCTGTAGGGAAGATTCCCGACAAATACTCTCATTTGGAACTCCGAATAGGTCTCAGCAGGCCCTTGTGGATGTGCCCTCATTGGAAATGGCCTGCAAACACATTTCCGGGAGGGTCGCGCAATCCCGGCTGGACGAGACGAAAGGGATCGCGCGAAAACACACTCTTCTCAAGGGTCTTCAGGAACCGGGACACATCGGACTCAGGAGCTCGGAACTTACGGGAACGAACAATTGAGTCAGCAGCACAGCTTCGTCAGGCCCCATCCAGCCAAACCGGAAATAAGGCTAGTCGGTCTGGAGGAGAAAACGAATACCGTCTCAAAAAATATAAGGGAATAAGCGTCTTTTACAAACCATACCTCTCGCCATTCCTTCGGCTGGTGGCCTACTTTTCACTGTTCTAAATCAATAAAAACGAAATCATTCCTTTGTTGACTGGCTGCGGCAAATTAAATAAAAACAGAACTGTTCTTTTTGTGAAGAGCTAGAGAATAGCGGTGGGACACTCAAAGGAGATCCAAAATGTCGCAAAATAGCCAAGTGATTTCAGAAGGTTACACGGCTCATAATCCTGGGGCACCATCACTTCGTACCCGTCACGCCATACAGCCCGTCAATGAGAAGGCCCCACCACGAGGCAGGTATCGCCGCGATCTCACCCCCCAAGACCGGTCGGAACGGCAGCGTCTCCAGCTACTCTCGGCAGCCGCCAGAGCCTTTGCTGAAAAGGGTTTTGCAAATACCGCTGTGGAAGATGTTGTCAAAGCTGCAGGAATGAGTCGTGCGACCTTCTACATTCATTTCCAGGATAAGGACGAACTGCTGGGGGAGCTCTACGATACGGGGGCCAATGCGCTTATCCGGGCTATCCGCTCAGCAGTGCAGGATATCCGGGAGCCGCTAAAGCGGCTGGAGAAAGCCTTCGATACCTACGTATTCATGCTAACACATGGCGGGTGTGTCGCCAGAGTTATCGTCAATGAGGTGGCAGCTGGTGGCCCCAAAATGCTTGAGCGCCGGGACCGTGTTCACTCTGAATTTATCGAAATGTTCCGGAAACTCGGTTCGGACGTGATACCGCTGCAAAAGCCGAAAAATGCGCAGGCAGCCCAGATCAGTGACGTGACCCTCCGGGCAATGATTGCCGGGATCGAAGGCGTAGTATTCAACTATCTCTGGCGCGGAGAGTCGGAAAAACTGATGACCGATGCGAAGCCATACCTGTTCAGGTTCATGCTGAACTCACTGGCCCTGAGTTGAAGCCCGGAGTCCGACATTATACGGTCACAAGGAATGGGCGGACAATCTCAGACCAGTATGCGATACCCTTCCGCTCGTAGCAGTCTACAAAAGACTCTCCCGAATGCCGCTCTTTCATGAAGTGGTCAAGAACCGTTTTCACGAGATCAGCACAATGCTCCGGGAATACGGCCTTGGCAGCGACATCACCAACCCGTCCGCTTCCTTCGAGATGGCCTCCAAGCGCCACCTGGTAGGCCTCCCGTTTCACACCCTCAATATTCTTGACGATTCCCTGAAACCCGATGTCCGCGGTATGGTGCTGGGCACAGGCATTCGGACATCCGTTGATATGGATCCGGAAATTGCGGAACACGACTGAATATCGTTGATCATTCCCGAAACGGTTCATGATCTCATGAGCCAGTGACGGGCTTTCTGCAACCGCCTTGGTGCAGAGTGTCGTGCCAACGCAGGCAACCACATCCGCCAGGTGCGAGTGACCGTTGACATCAAAGCCGATCCACCGCAACTGCGCCACCAACTCGTTCACGTCTGTCGTGTGAACATAATGGAACTCGAAGTTCTGCCGGTTGGTAAACGTTACCGTCGAATCCCCATATTTCTCTGCCAGGTCGGCGATCCGGTAAAGCTGCGACGCATCCAGGTCCCCCCGTGGTACTAAGGCCCGGACGATCATCCGGTCCCTCTGCTTCTGGGGATAGGTTCCCACAAACTCATCAGGTGGCTGCACTGCACCTGCCGGCTCGACTGGAGATGCGGGAATCAAATCGGCCATATCTACGGACTCTTCCTGCCTGATATAGTCGAGCAGCACTTGCCGGAACTTCTCGATACCCCAGTCCATCATCACGAATTTCATGCGTGCCTTGGTACGCACCCTGCGGTTGCCGTGGTCACGGAAGAGCTTCACGAAAGCCCGCGAAACCGGGACCACCGACTCCGCCGGGATGAAATCAAATACGGCCTTGGCCAGGTGTGGCTTCGCACCCAGACCACCAGCAGCGACTACTCTGAAACCGTTCTGGACAACCCCCTCGGTCACCTTCCGGACCGCAATATATCCAATGTCATTAATCTGCGGCTGGGCGCAGGAACCCGAACATCCGTTGAACGATATCTTGAACTTACGGGGAAGGTTCCTTAGCTCTTCACAGACAATCAGGTCGTCATGAACAGCCTTCACGTAGGGGGTCACGTCAAATGGTTCATGCGAGCACAGACCTGCCCATGGGCAAGCGACAACATTCCTGACTGTGTCGCCACAAGCGTTTTTCGTGGTTAACCCCAGAGTCTCTAGCTCCTGCATAACCCGGTAGACGTTTTGGATCGTCACCCAGTGATACTGGATATCCTGGCGAGTTGTCAGGTTCATGACACCGCGGCAGTAGCGGTCGGCGATATGCGCGACACCTCTGGCCTGATGTGCAGTCACTCTGCCTCCAGGTATCTTTACCCGGATCATGTAATAACCGTACTGGAGCTGATGATAGATGCCATCCCATTTGAAGAGATTCCAGTCTTCTTCGGTGATGCCTTCACCGTTCCGCTCAGCCCAGCCTCGAAAATTATTGTTAAAGCCCTTCAATTTGGCCCGTTCGACTTCGTTCATTGTTACCATCCGGTTATTGGGGATAGGCAGGTGACTAAATTCTTCACACTCAATACCTAACTAATTTTGTTATATATAGAGAGGGGTCCCCATTCAAGCCTTTCAGTGATAAATTTAATTGCAGCCATTTATATCAGGACACCCCGTTATCACCTAGCGGCTGGATCCCCCTATAGGGAACACTTGTTTCCAGTTACCGCTTGCACCAAACCATTCTTCTGAGCGTAATAGCACGTGGCTGATCGCACCAAAGCATATCCTGAAAACCGGCCGGGCAATTTCTACGTGGACGAAAACTGTATTGCCTGTGATGCATGCGTGAATACCGCTCCCGAATTTTTCGAGATGCACGACAATGGATATTCCTTTGTTCGAAAACAGCCTGTCACCACGGAGGAAATCGCACTTTGCAGGGAAGCACTTGATGGTTGTCCGACCGAAGCAATTGGTGATGATGGTGCCAAATAATGATGTCCGGAGCTGTTAAATGAAGGCGCGTTTTTTTGCACTTGCGTTTCTCGGCTGGCGGTTCGCCCTTCACCTGCTCAGAAAACTCTGGCCCTTCTACCGGTCACCGGGTCTTGAGCAATACAGGGAGAATTACGAAGCCGAAGGGCTGACAATAATCTCCCCAGAAGAACGCCGGAGTTTGACCCGATTTGAGAAGTGCATCGCCTGTGATGCCTGTCTCGTCAGCTACTTTTCAAGCAGGAACCAATATAGTCCCCGAACTCCTACACCGCGTGACCTAGCCCTGTGCCTGTCCCGGTCCATGCCTGACTATCCCTCTGCCCGGGAAATCGTTGACGAATGGAAAGCGCCTGATGGATTCAAAGCCGTCTGCCCCCGTGGTGTGGACCTCTCCGGAATCGTTGAACTGATGAAACGTCACATCGCCAGCTACGACCGTTCGACTCACAGCAACAAACCAGCTGGGAACTGATCGATGGACGACCGGCCTTTTGCTCCCGTCACTCCGGAGATCATAAGCGCCCTTGAAAGCATCTGCGGCCCGGATCACGTTTTTTCAGACAGTGCCCGGCGTACCGAATACAGCCACGACGAAACCGAAAACCTTGCTTTTGTTCCGGACGTTGTCGTTGAACCTGCGACCCCTCAGGAGGTCGCCCGGATTCTAAAGCTGGCGTTTGCCTCGAATATTCCAGTCACGCCAAGGGCCGGCGGGACCGGCCTTTCTGGTGGCGCGCTTCCGGTTCACGGCGGGGTCCTGCTTTCAATGAAACGATTCAACCGCATCATTGAGATCGACCAGGCAAACGTCATGGCTGTCGTGGAGCCCGGTGTCATCACCGAGGTCTTTCAGAATGCTGTAGAGGATCTGGGGCTCTTTTACCCACCGGATCCTGCCTCCCGCGGTTCGTGTCACTTGGGAGGGAACCTCGCCGAGTGCTCCGGAGGTCCTCGGGCCGTCAAGTACGGTGTGACAAAGGACTATGTGCTTGGCCTGGAAGCCGTTCTGCCCAATGGCGACATCATCAATACCGGTGGAAAGCTTCTGAAGAACGTTACTGGGTACAACCTGACGCAGTTAATTATTGGTAGCGAGGGAACACTCGCAGTCATCACCAAAGTCATATTCCGGCTAATTCCCCTTCCCTGGCACCGTGAAACCCTGTTGATCGCCTACGATTCTCCCGATGCAGCCTGCAGAACTGTGTCCACCCTATTTCTGGGCGGAGTTATCCCCTCGGCGTGCGAGTTCATGGAACGCGACGCAGTTGAAAGCGCATGCGCTTTCCTAGGCCGTAACATTCCCAACCGGGATGCAGCCGCCCAGTTGCTTATCGAAGTCGACGGGAACGATGCCGCTCAGGTCCGCTATCAAGCGGAGCAAGTATGCGAAATAGCCCTTCATGGCGGCGCTTGTGATGTCATACTCGCTGATGGGGCGGCGAAGCAGAAGGACTTCTGGGCTATACGCCGAGCGATCGGCGAAGCTGTGAAATCCAGATCAGTCTACAAAGAGGAAGACACTGTAGTGCCCAGAGCAGCACTTCCGGATCTGCTTGCCGGTGTGAAGCGTATTTGCGCGCAATATGCAGTCACGAGCGTCTGCTACGGCCATGCAGGCGATGGCAACCTTCACGTGAATCTCCTGAAAGAGAATCTCACAGATTCCGAGTGGGCTGAAATGCTGCCCATATGTATTCGCGAAATTTTCAAGCACACCTGTGCGCTGGGTGGAACAATTTCCGGTGAGCATGGGATTGGGTATGTCCAGAAATCATATCTTCCGATTGCCGTCAGTCCGGCAGAACTCGACATTATGCGTTCTGTCAAGCAAGCGTTTGACCCCAAAGGCATCCTGAATCCGGGCAAGATATTCCCCTGAAGCGCCCCTTCCCGGCAACGGCTCGCACAAGTTCCCGCTTGCGAAGTACCGCTCGCATGGCTAGAAACGCCGGGGCGCCGCGCACCAGATTCCCCAAACCGTCCGACGAGTGATAGAACGGCAGGCGAAATGGATACAGCATCACTCTGGTCCCGCTTCAAGCCGTCCCAGCGGTCAGCATGGGCGGACATGCTTGTCGTCGCCCTGATCTTCGGAATTGTCTACCAGGTATCCCTGCTGGCAACCCGTGTGCAGGCTCCACCCCAGATTGCAGTTTCTATCGATCTTTCGATTGGCTCCCTGCCCGGTTATGCCGGACTTTCCCTGGCACGGGCGACAATCAGCTACCTCCTCTGTGTGATATTCATGCTCACATACGGATATGCAGCGGCAAAACTGCCTCGTGCCGAGAAGATTCTCATCCCTCTGCTCGACATTCTGCAGTCCATCCCCCTGCTCGGGTTCATGCCAGGCATCATTCTGGGCCTCACACTTCTGTTTCCAGATTCCACGATCGGACTCGAACTCGCTGCGATCCTATTCATGTTCAGCTCCCAGGCATGGAATATGACCTTTGATTATTACCGTTCCTTAAAGGCCGTTCCCAAGGAGCTCGACGAACTCGCTAGGCTTCAAGGTTACGGATGGTACCGGCGTCTCACACGCGTCGAGATGCCCGTGGCCATGCTCTCTTTCGTATGGAATTCGATGATGTCCGTCGCGGGTGGCTGGTTCTTTCTGATGGTCAGCGAAGCGTTTGTGCTTCAGGACAAAGACTTCCGGCTTCCCGGGCTGGGTGCCTACATGTCCGTTGCGATCCAGAACAATGACCCTCAGGCAATGCTGGCAGCCGTCCTGACCATGCTGCTGTTGATTGTCCTTCTGGACATCTTCATCTGGCGCCCAATGGTCACATGGGCCCAGAAATACAAAATTGAAGAACAATCAGGAATCGATAATCCCCGCAGCCGGGTGCTCGACCTGTACCGGCGCAGCCGGCTGGTGAAGGCGTTAAAGCAGAAGCTCATGGATCCACTGCTTCACAAGATCGATGCGTGGATGCTGTTACGTGCCGAGCGGCAACATGATCCGATCCAGGAGCTCGCCCCGCGTCTCCGGAAACGCATTACACCTTACGAGCCGTTACTCTGGATCATTGTTGGCTTCATGGCAGCCCAATCACTCAGCCGTGCCAGGGAAATCGTCTCTCACCTGGGAGGCGAGGACTGGGGTCAGGTCGCAATTGAGTCCCTGCTGACAACCGGCCGGGTCTTTCTCGCGACAGTTCTTTCGACATTATGGACTGTTCCAGTCGGTGTAAAAATTGGCAGCAGCCCTGTCTGGTCAAAGCGGTTGCAACCCGTAGTACAGATCCTGGCTTCTTTTCCAGCACCGATGATTTTCCCTGTCGCCATTATCGGCTTTGAGGCCTTGGGCCTGCCGGTCGGAGTCAGTGCCGCACTTCTCATGATGCTGGGTGCCCAATGGTACATTCTTTTCAACGTGATCGCTGGAGCATCGGCAATCCCCAACGAACTCCGGGAACTGTCCATATCCAGCGGTTTCTCGCGAGTCACGCGATGGAAAGTCCTGGTCCTGCCGGCAATTTTCCCATACCTTGTCACAGGCTGGATCACGGCTGCAGGGGGCTCCTGGAATGCAACCATTGTTACCGAATATTTTGTTCTAAATGACCGTGTGCTCCAGACCACCGGACTGGGAAATGCAATTAACGAAGCCGCATCTACCGGAGACCTGTATCATCTTGCCGTGGTCGTTGCGGTGATGGTTGCAATCGTTGTATTGCTGAACCGGTTCCTCTGGAAACCATTGCAACAGTTGGCGGAATCCAGATACGCGATGAACCGGTAGAAACTGACTGGATTTCTGGAGATATAGAGTGGCCGATTCTCCCATGAAAACCGCTCGTCCCAGCCAGGGCATACCGGCTGTTAGCGGCGATATCGTTCTTGCACTCAAAGACGTTGCAGTATCGTACGAGCAACCTGACGGGCGACGGATCCTTGTCCTGGAAGGTATCGACCTAGAAATCAGGGAACACGAGGTCGTCGCCATTATGGGCCCGTCTGGTGCGGGCAAGTCGACGATCATCAGATTACTGGCCGGCTTGCTGCAGCCAGTTGCCGGGCAAGTTACCTACCGGGGTAACAGGCTCGAGGGAATAAACCCGAACATTTCCATCGTCTTTCAGAACTTCGCACTCTTTCCCTGGCTCACGGCTCGCGAAAATATCGAAGCGGTCCTGATAGACCGGATTCCCGACCCTGAACAGCGCCGGGAAAAGGTCAACCAGAAGATCAAGGTAGTAGGTCTAGAAGGGTTTGAGGATGTTTATCCGCGGGATCTGTCCGGCGGAATGCGACAGCGGATTGGCATGGCCCGCGGTCTCGCCATTGAACCCGAGATACTTCTCCTCGACGAGCCGTTCAGCCAGGTCGACCTGCTTACACGCGAGAATCTCCGGGCGGAGCTGATGGATATCTGGATGGACAAGCAGAAAAACCCGGTTTCAATGGTTTTTGTGTCAAACGACATCAAGGAAATAGCCCTGCTCGCCTCGCGTGTCTATTTCATGGATTCAGGTCCGGGACATATTAGGGACGTTGTCAGCATCCCACTTCCCCATCCGCGGGATCCCCGAACGCGAGAGTTCGAAAAGACCATGGATCTGCTTCACGAACATGCCACACGGGCAATCATTCCGGACGAAGGACCCGGAGCAATTCCCCCAGACAGCGTGACATCAAAACTGCCTGCGCAGGCGCCACTCGGCTCGGGCAAGTTTGAACCACTCCCAAGAGTCTATATGGGTGAAATCAACGGTCTTCTTGAAGTGCTCTGGGAACTAAAGGGCCGCGTCAACGTTTTTGAGCTGAACGACCTGATCGCCAAGGATTTCACGAAAACCATGCGGGTTGTGAAATCTGCAGAACTACTCGATTTCGTCGATACACCAAAACAGCAGGTCGAGCTAACCCCCCGCGGCACTGAGTATATCAGCGCCGGGACGGACGACCGCCCGGCATTACTGAAAATGGCCCTGATGCAGCTCGAGATATTCAAGCATATTGTGAACATGCTCGAACGGGCCGAGGACAAATCCATCTTTAAAGATATTGTCCTCGAAATCCTTGCCATCAAATTGCCTTATGAACAGCCCGAACGGCTGTTTCAGACCATTCTGAACTGGGGCCGTACGGCCAAGCTATTGGTATATGATGCGACATCCAACAGCCTCTCCCTGCACACTACCCTCGGCGGTCCCCGGAAAACCCGTGGCCGCAAAGGCAAGGAGCGGCCGACCGAAACGGATCAGCAAAATACGCCGGAGATTACAACCGAAAACAGCCCGCCAGCGCCTGAGCAGCAAAGTGACTAGCCCGCCTGCTTCATCCGCAAGCTAGTCAACACGCCATATTCGTGCCTGGCCCACCGGGCGGGTTCATAATACGAAAGTCCGGCCTGCGCCTCGCTGTTGAGTCGTGGAGAGTCACCAAGAATCTTTTCGCTCGCCGCGACAGCCGCATCCTGACTTTGTATTGCGATGCAACCCGGGATCGGAACTGTTCCCACAACATGGAGACCATATCGGAGAGCTTCCAGAGACATCTTCGGCAATCCGTCATGGATCGTTGGCCGGAGCAGAAGCGTGGATTCAGAGTAAAGCTGAGCTAGCTCAGACTGCGAAACCTTCCCTCTCACTCGCAGATTAGGAAGTCCCGCCGCACCCTTGGGAGTCCCCCCTCCCACGACAATAAAAGGTATCTCCGGAAACCGTTGTGCACAACGGACAAGTACCTCCGAACCGTAAAATGCTTCGCGCTCGCGCGGGGCATAGAAAATGACCTGGTGTCTGGGTGGGACCTCCCGAACGGCTACTGACAAATCCGGTGGCGTCAGAGGGAAAAGTTCTGCATTGATTCCAATACTCCGCAGCTCTTTCACAAGCTGTGGAGAAACAGCCCCGTGAAACAGCGGCAGCCCATGCAACTGCTTCAAATGAACATGAAGCGCCTTGCGATGGATAAAGTCATACACATCCGTACCAATCCAGAGCAGCACCACCGGCTTCCGGAACCACAGGATTCTTGCAAGCAGCGCTGGCGAAGCGGCAAGAAGCACGGCGACCACTGCATCTGCAAATGGTGTGTGCAAGAACAACGGCAGATTTCCGGGAGACGCATATCGAACGCTCACTGGTACATGAGCCGCCCACATGTGCCGAAGCGCATCACATACACCGTAGTCACCGGTGAGAAGAATCCTGGAAACTTTTTCGCTCAATCAGGTGGGATTGTAACCGGTCGGCCTGTCAAATCGATGGATCATTTTCAGCGATCCGGCCACCCGGGCCGGAAGCATCATCATCGTCATCCACAGCCATAAGATATTTTTTAATCCACATAGGATAGATAAAAGACTGAACAAGAACGATTCCGATCAAAATATATCCCAGCGCCCATAGGAGGTCGACGACATAATGGTGATTCAGATAAACCGCAGAAAACCACATGACCGCTGGATACAGAAAGAACAGACCGCGTTGCCAGACTTTCAGTTCCCGGAATCCCCAGGCACAGAAAATAGCGCAGGTAAGTGAGTGCCCCCCATGAAGCGAGGGCACCGCAGCAAAGCGATTCGGATTCAAAGTACCCCAGAGGGTCCCGAAAAAGTTCACTCCCAGCAGCTTGTCGAGCTTGGCCAGCCCCGCGGCATTTCCCGCTACATGATGCTCAATCCCCGGCTGAACATATCCGTATTTCAGGACATACCAGGGTGGAGCCGCTGGCAATAGGACATATGTGATAAGACCGAGCAGGTTCAGGATAGCAAGCGTATAGGTGAATCTGAAAAACAGTTCCCTGTCCTTGCGCCAACCCCAGAACACCAGACCCACGATCCACGGCATGAAGAAGTGTATCGCGTAGGCCGTTCCGGTAAGCACATCCAGGGCTTTGACATACCAGGCACCGTCATGGACCAGTTTCCATGCCTGCATGGCGAAGGGGGGGATATCTCCCTGCATGAAACTACCGATCTGGGACTCATGAACGACAAGTCCCAGCTTGCACTGGAGCATACTTTCAAGGTTTTCGCAGCAAGTGAGAGTATGCTGATATCCCTTACAGAAATGCTCGCCGACAAGCGCGAGCCTGTTGCGGGCCTCTTCCAGGACGGCAGACTCTGATCCGAAAAGCATCCGCGACAGCCAGCCAACCGAGGCCCGTTCCCAGTTTACGATTTCCTCGATATTGATCCTGCGAACCTGGTCGGCGACACCGCGCAATAGGTCGTAGCCGAGCCAGAACAGGAAATACGGGGTCCAGTCGCGCAGAAACAGACGTGCCCGTTTTCTGCCCATCGCCAGCGACCCCATCATAACAATGGTGAGGATGAAAAGAAGGTGGTCAGGGCGGAATGCCCCCAGAAAAATCCCGCCGCCCCATAGGACCAGGACTGCGACCACCCAGATCGCTACGATCTGCTTAAAAGTCAGCCGTTTAAAATCGCGGAAATAGTGCAGCAAGGGGGAATCTTTCCTTTGCGCGAATGCGCATAACCCCTTTTAGACAACAAGAAAAGTGCTTATGAACAATGGTTCACGCAACATCGCGCCACCTGCGCCAGTCTGCAAGACGCTGGCTCCGCGCCTTCCGGGTGATAGCCGGATTGAAACGCGCTTCTTCGGCCCAGACAGCTTCGATCTGGGCCGGAGACTTCCAATAGCCTGAACCCAGCCCCGCAAGGAAAGCCGCTCCAAGAATGGTTGTCTCTGTCTGCTGCGGACGAACCACCGCATGTCCGAGGAAATCACTCTGCATCTGCATCAAAATGTCATTGGCCGAGGCGCCTCCGTCCACACGAAGCTCCTTAACGCTCTGCCTGCCATTGTCAGCCGCCATTGAATCCAGCAGATCAACGATCTGGAAAGCAACACCCTCTAGAACGGCCTTCGCCAGATGACCACGTGTTGTCCCTCGGGTCAGCCCGGCAAACAGCCCTCGCGCATAGGGATTCCACACGGGAGCACCAAGTCCTGCCATTGCAGGGACGAAAAATACCCCGCCGGAATCCTCAACCTCGCTGGCAAGCGCTTCGATTTCATGGGCCGACTTGATAAGTCCCAGTCCGTCCCGGAGCCACTGGACGGCAGCCCCCGCAATAAACGCACTCCCCTCTAATGCAAAGGTCCTTTTCCCGTGCATTTCCAGCGCCACCGTGGTCAACAGATTATTGCGGGATACAACCGGCTGGTCCCCCGCATTCATAAGTACAAAGGCTCCGGTTCCGTAGGTACATTTAGCCATGCCCGGCCGGAAGCAAGCCTGCCCTACCAACGCCGCCTGCTGGTCGCCAGCGGCCCCTGTCACTGGGGTTCCATCGGGAACAATACCAATTCCCCGTGTTGCCGCCATTCTGCCAACGTTCGGAACGATCTCGGGAAGAATGTCCTTAGGCACTCCGAAAATTTTCAGCAGATCGGCATCCCACTGCCCGGTTTTCAGATTGTAAAGCAGCGTCCGGGAAGCA
>CAZSFB010000019.1:0-7981 GCA_964606035.1 uncultured bacterium
CGGCAAGCACTATTATCGTCCCCGTAGCGAAGCGGCAGCAGCCAAGTACTCCAGCCAGTTTGTGAAAGTTCCGCTGTTCACCATCGACGAGGCATTTGGTGGCTGGCAGAGGGCCCAGAAGACGCATTTCGTGGATGGGGCCATTTTTGACCAGATCTACGCTAATTAGCTTTCCGGCCGCCGCCGGATCCCGTTCCCGCGACATCCTCCTGGGGATCCGGCGGCGGCTTCCCTAAATGGTACAAACCCTGCTTCAGGCCGCTTTGACATCCGGTCGGGGTAAGGCAAATGAGAAGGCCACCGCCGGTACAGCGGCTAAATCAGCGAATCGGACCCAGTCTTGAAGTTATTGACCGGAAAATGGAAAGAGCGGAGTGTGATCCCGGGCTTCGGTCTCACGCTGGGGTTCACGATGCTCTATCTGAGCCTGATCGTGTTGATCCCGCTGTCGACGGTTTTCCTTAAGACGTTCACGCTCACCTGGCCCGATTTCTGGGGGGCAGTGACAAGTCCCAGGGTGATAGCCTCTTACAAGTTGACCTTCGGCGCGTCAGCGATTGCGGCAGGAATCAATACCGTATTTGGCGTTCTGACCGCTTGGGTGCTGGTCCGGTACCGGTTTCCTGGGCAGCGACTGGTAGATGCCCTCGTGGACCTGCCCTTTGCTCTACCAACTGCGGTGGCGGGCATTGCCCTCACCGCAGTATACGCCCAGAACGGATGGATCGGGCGGTATCTGGAGCCCCTCGGAATCAAGGTTGCATTTGCTCCGCCGGGAGTGATCGTTGCACTGACATTCATTGGCCTTCCGTTCATGGTCCGGACTGTTCAGCCGGTGCTTCAGGAGATGGACTCTGAGGTGGAGGAGGCAGCTATCAGCCTTGGGGCCGGCCGCCTGCAGACGTTCACACGGGTAATCCTGCCGTCACTGTGGCCTTCGATCCTCACGGGCTTTGCCCTCGGCTTCGCGCGGGCCCTCGGCGAGTACGGTTCCGTCGTCTTCATTTCGGGTAATATGCCGATGAAGACTGAGATCACCCCCCTTCTTATCATCACAAAACTCGAGCAGTTTGATTATGCAGGGGCCACCGCTATTGCGCTGGTGATGCTGCTGGCATCGTTTGTCATGTTGTTCATCATTAACATTCTCCAGTGGTGGGCGGCGAACCGCCACGTCTAAGGAAAGAAATGGGATTATGGCGGGCGCGGCTGGCGGAATCGCATCGAGGGTACGGGGTGGCGGCCAGAAGGCAGCCACGACGGAACCGTTCTGGATCCGGCTCACCCTGATCGGGCTTGCGCTCGGGTCGATTGTGCATTTTCTCGTGGTTCCTCTCGCGGCCGTGTTCACCGAGGCTCTCTCCAAGGGCATTGGCGCTTACTTCGCTGCGCTTAATGAACCCGATGCAGCCGCTGCAATCCGGCTCACGCTGATCGCCGCCGGCGTCGCGGTTCCCCTGAACATGATATTTGGGATATCCGCTGCCTGGGCCATCACCAAGTTCGAATTTCGGGGCAAGAATTTGCTGCTCACGCTGATAGATCTGCCGTTCGCAGTCTCTCCGGTTATCTCCGGCATGATATACATCCTGCTGTTTGGCGCACAGGGAGTTTTCGGTGAATGGCTGATGGACCGTGACATTAAGATCGTGTTCGCGGTCCCCGGCATCATTTTGGCCACGGTGTTTGTGACATTCCCGTTTGTCGCCCGCGAACTGATACCGCTCATGCAGGAGCAGGGGACCGAAGAAGAGGAAGCCGCTCTGGTACTCGGAGCCAACGGCTGGCAGACTTTCTGGCGCGTGACCCTTCCCAACATCAAGTGGGGACTTCTCTACGGCCTCATCCTTTGCAATGCGCGCGCCATGGGGGAGTTTGGCGCCGTAAGCGTGGTATCAGGCCATATCCGAGGGGAGACCAATACGGTGCCTCTGCACGTGGAGATTCTCTACAACGAATATAATTTCGCCGCCGCATTCGCGATGGCCTCTATCCTGGCGCTACTCGCCATCGTCACCCTGATGGTGAAGACCGTTGTCGAGTGGCGATACCAGCAGCAGATGGAGATGCACCGTCGTGCGGCCGAAGCGGAGGGTGGTGCATGAGTATCGAAATCCGTAACGTGTCGAAGATCTTTGGCACCTTCAAAGCGCTTCAGAACGTTTCCCTGGATGTACCAACTGGAGAGCTGGTGGCCCTGCTTGGTCCCTCGGGATCCGGCAAGACAACCCTTCTCCGGATCATCGCGGGACTGGAAACAGCCGATACCGGTGCCATTCATTTTCATGGCGAAGATGCAACGGCGCGAAATGTCCGCGACCGGCACGTGGGCTTTGTCTTTCAGCACTATGCACTGTTCAAGCACATGACGGTATTTGAAAATATCGCATTTGGTCTTCGCGTACGTCCGAGGGGAAGCCGGCCACCAGAAGCGGCTATCCGGGAGAAGGTGCACAACCTGCTCAGGCTGATTCAGCTCGACTGGATCGCCGACCGGTTTCCGTCACAGCTATCGGGTGGCCAGCGCCAGCGGGTGGCCCTGGCGCGGGCACTGGCGGTCGAGCCGAAAGTGCTGCTCCTGGATGAACCGTTCGGCGCGCTGGACGCCAAGGTGCGAAAAGAACTCCGCCGGTGGCTGCGTCACCTGCATGACGAAGTTCATGTCACCAGTGTATTTGTCACCCATGACCAGGAAGAAGCGCTTGAGGTGGCCGACCGGGTGGTTGTCATGAATGAAGGAAAGATCGAACAGATTGGTTCTCCTGACGATGTGTATGCCCATCCGGCGAACCCCTTTGTCTACGGATTTCTCGGCAACGTGAACCTCTTTCATGGGCGGCTGGAGTCCGGCTACACACGAATCGGTAGCTTGAGCGTGGAGACGCCGGGCCAGGGTGCGGCACCGGGAGGAGCAGCGGTATACGTGCGTCCGCATGATGTTGAAATCAGCCTTGAGCCGGTACCAAACGGGTCGATCGAAACGGTGGTGAAGTTTGTCCGCGCTGTGGGACCGGTGGTCCGGGTCGAACTGGAGCGAAGGGACGAAGGAGGCCTGATCGAGGCGGAGATCTCTCATGAGCGCTACAAGGCGGTTCCGGTCCGTCCGGGAGACACGGCCTACGTTGGGGTCCGCAATCCGCGGGTGTTCACAGAAGATTTTACGATCTGATCCCCTGTTGCAGCCCGAAACGGACAGGGCGGCTTCTAAGGCCGCCCTGTTCCCATGTGAACCTTTGAGGCCTCAGCTCGAAGAAACCTGCTGGCGGGTCTTCTGGAGCCTCTGCATCATCTTCGACATCAGCGCGTCGAAGGATTCAGCCCTGATGATTTTTGCGAACTGCTGCCGGTAGCTCGTCAGGAGCGATACCTCGTCAATGATCATGTCGTAGACAACCCATCCCCGGCTCTTGTCCGTTGTCATCTGGAATTCTATCCGCACAGGCTCGGCACTGGTTTTGGTAGAAATCGCCGAGGCGATAGTCGCCTGGGTCCCCTTGATGATTTCCTGAACCACCTCGGCGGAAAAGTCCTGGACAGGCTTCACCTTGGAGATAATCGAGTGCTCGATCAGTTCCTTGAGAATGGACGTGAATTCGGCCCGCTGTTTAGCGTTGAGTCCGTCCCAGTGGCCGGCAAGTGAGCGGCGGGCGAGCTCCTGGTAGTCGAAGCTGCCCCGCATTTCAGAAATCAGTTTCTCGCGCCGGACCCTTTCATCGAGTGTCTGGTCCTGAAGAATCGAAGCAATGACCCGCTCCTTTTCCTCAAAAACCTCGCGAGGCCGCTCAGAGGCCGAAACCGTTCCTGCATTCAGGAGGAAGGCGGCGCATAAAATTCCAAACCAGTATTTTTGCACGTTTTTTCCCACTACCACTTTCAACTGGGCCCGATGATGCGGGGAGAGCTTTTGGCCTCTCCGCCAGTCCGAATCCCTGCGTAACCAGGTTCGCAGATATACCAGCAATCATAGTGCCATGACAACGGTTTTGCTGAGTCAAAATTTATAAACAATATCAATAGGTTATGTATGCACAAAGGTCTGTTAGCATGAAGGATCTGGCGGAATGTCAACATGAGTTGACATTGGCCGCAAGCGGGACCTTATGGCTTCAATAAGTCTGTCAAAACCCGCTTTCTGAAGGGCAGATACTTTTACTGACCCCCAGGGCCATAGGCGTCTTTCCAAGGAGCCTTCCGGTATGAGGTCAATCTTGTTGATGACTTCGAGCCGGGGAATATCACCAAGATTGAGATCATTCAGTACCGATTCAACACCTTCCCGGCGTTCAATCCAGTGAGGTGAGGATCCGTCCTGCACATGCAACAGGAGGGAGCTGTCGGAGAGCTCTTCAAGAGTGGCTCGAAAAGCCCTCACCAGGTCGGCAGGAAGCCGCGTAACGAAACCAACGGTATCGACCAGCAGGCAGTCCTGTCCGGGACCGAGGTGCAGCCTCCGGGACGTGGGATCAAGTGTGGCAAAAAGCATATCGGCGGCGAATACATCGGCGGATGTGAGCGCGTTGAAAAGTGTCGATTTGCCCGAGTTTGTATACCCGACCAGGGACACCACAGGGATGCCGGATTGCCGCCGGTCCTGCCGGAGCCGTTCCCGCCTCTCGGTAATCCGGTCGAGCTCGGACTGGACGCGCTGTATCCGCTCGCGGGTTCGCCGGCGGTTGATCTCCAGTTTCGTTTCTCCCGGACCCCGGCCCCCGATTCCTCCAACCAGCCGGCTCATGGCCGTGTTCTTTTCGGAAAGTCTGGGAAGTGTGTAACGGAGCTGTGCAAGTTCCACCTGCAGCTTTCCCTCTCTGGACCGTGCCCGGCGCGCAAAGATGTCCAGAATCAGCTGTGTGCGGTCCAAAACCTTCAGCGGTACCCGGTCAGTGATATTTCGAACCTGCCGGGGCGAGATCTGCTGATTGAAGATCAGCAGTTGTGCACCACGCTCGGCGCATTCGATGGATACGGATTCCAGGCGTCCGGAACCAATGAGGGTCTTGGGATCGACCCTGGGCATCCGTTGAATCACCCGGCCGGCAACATCGACCTCGGCCGCAATTGCCAGCGCTTCGAGTTCATCCATCTGGTCCTGGGCCTCGGCAGTAGGCTCAGGGCCCACATGGATCAGGAAAGCCCGTTCTCTGGGGACGGAGGTGGTGTGTTTGCGAAAAGCGGTGAGCTGAACTGGGCGTGAGGGGAGAGGGGTACCAGGTATGGAGGCGGGGACTGCCGATTCAGACAGCTCCCGCTCGAGTTCCATGACAAATCCGCCGAAATCCGGGACCTGCCCGCGATAGGGGTCAATGATTCCCGACCTGAACATGTCTGGAAGTCCTGGCCGTGCCGGAGCGTCGGGCTGTCTTGGCCTTTGTGGCAGCAGGTAGGCGAACTCCAGGGTGACCGGATTGCCGCTCTCGTTTACGCCGAATAGTCCGATGGCGTCCAGTCTGGACCGGGCCAGCCATCCCAGCTCTTCACGACTCAGGGTCGCCCCGGGATCTCCTGAAAGAATGAGCCGCAGTCCCAGTAATCTGCCACCGCTGGAGGAAGGCAGACCCTCGGGAGGTTGCACCCGGCGTGCATCACCAACAGATACACCGCGGACATTCCCTTTGCGGTCAACGGCCACGGCGAGCCGTCGGCCGAGGGTGTTATGAACCGAGGCAACGGACCGGATGAGTTGCATGGAAGCAAATTCCGAAAAAGCCGTCCGGCGGCGAAAGATGCTCTCGGCGGCCCGGATTTCGGAGGGCCGGAGGGTTCCTGTGTTGCCGGTCAATCTTGAAATATTATTGCTCCCGGAGAACCTGCTGCGGAGGGATCAGCGATTCTGGATGCCTCCTCAAAAACTGCCGGCAGCTTGCCATTCATCCCCTCCGCCGGGCATTTCCCGGCTTAATGGCAGATACCTTCATCCGAGTCGAGACCCGCCTTCCGGGTGGCCGGGAACCAGAGGAAGAATTTCTCGGCATTGAGGAGTTCCTTGATCTGGTGCGGAGCTGTTCCGCGGATGTTGGTTCATTCAGGGCTGCCCTCGTCGCCGGCCGGGCGAACGTTCATGAGATGGCTTACGCATGGAATCCTGCGGAGGTTCCGTCGGGTGCCATCGAGGAGTTTGTCCGGAATCTTCCGGTGGATAACCGTCTTTTCCGGCCGGAACAGTGCCTGACCATTACCCACTATCCCAGCCGGGACCGGCTGGTGGCATCGGACACAGAATTCGGGATCACGTTCCGGCGTTCCGACCTTGACCAGCCCGTCGCCACACGCAGGCAGCTTGAGAAACCGTTATGGGACAGGCTTCTCGGCTATGCTTTACGATTCCCCGCCAGACATGTGCGCTTTGACCTGGCATCGGTGACGGATAGTTTCGGCGTGACCCTTCCCATGGTCGAGATTGTCCAGCTTCTGGAGCTTCTGCGGGGCAGCAACTACCGGAGCTCATCCGAGCTTTATGACGTCATTGCCGTACTGAAGCCGGAAGATCTTGAGCTGATATATCTCTGCGGGCGCTGATGCTGGCCGGCCGGTTTCCGGTCAGTGTCGGCTTTCCAGCCGTCCGAGATATTCCTCCAGCGCCCTCCATCCGGTGGGCGAGATCGCAACAAACTGGATGCCGTATCCCTCTTCGTGTTTCTGGTCCTGCTTCTGGTGGTATTCGATGGTGCCATCGACCTCGAAACGTTCATCTGTGTCGGGCAACTCAATGGTGAGCGTTACGACATCACCATGCTGCAGCAACCTGTGGGTTTTCACGAAAAGCCCGCTGCGGGAAATGTTCTCGGTATATTCCCGTTTCAGTTCCACTGCATCGCGGAAGACCAGCGGAATCTCGACATGGTGCCGCTCGTGGCGACGGTGATTATTCTGGCCGTACATATCCTTGTTTTCCTCCAAGACCGGACGCCATCCCCGTTGGCGTTAGACCCGGTATCTGTCTCCAAGGATACGCCTGTGCCCTGGTGTGCCCAAGTACATTAATTTACGGGATATGCCGGACCATTCAGTTAGCTGGCTAGCTCTTTTGTATGGAGCTCAGGCCGAGTTTGTCCACGTAAGTATCTAGAATCTTTTTGTTTTTCGGAGATAACTCTCCGAATTCGATACCGATACCTGCCAAAAGGCCTGCGCGGTGATGAACGACCCTTCCTGGGATTTCCAGGGTTCCAGCTTTTCCGGGAAGGGATACTTCGAGGGTTACGACCTGTCCGGGTTCCAGGTTTTCCTGGGTTTCTATGTACACGCCGCCACGGGAAATATCTGCGGCCCATGCATCACGGAAACTTGCCGCGCTCCGGAAACGTATTTCCAGACGCACCTGGTGGCGTGGATAAACTCTGGTATTCAGGGCCATTGTGGATCCGGCTCTCCCGCTGAAAATTCCCGTGAAGGCAATGCCAGGTGCACTGAAGTCCGGGGATTATAGTGTCAACGGAATGCTGTTCCAACGAAATATCAGACATTCGTTCCTGTCACGAAAGACTGAGCCGGCACAGGCATCCCTTCAACAGGTGGCAGTGGCGTGATCTGAATAAGCTCAGGCCTGACATAGGAAGATCTAAAGGCCGGAATCGGGGCTTGGCCCTGAAGCATGCTCTCAACAGTCAGCCGGTTCTTGATGAATGGAATAAGAGGTTGCTCGACAGTTCGTACCAGCGGAAAAGCCTCGAGGACCTGCCTGTCCCACTCCTCTGAATATTTGAGAACGTCGTCGTGGTGAACGGCGCCACGGCACCGGACGGACCCGCAGCGGCAGGTCATGCTGTCGACGATATTCAGTACCCCATATTCACAGGTTATCTGCTCGCCTGCCTCAATATCCCGAATGGCAAAATCCAGTTCGTGGCCGAGTCCCCGGGTGTTGGGGTCACAGTGGTGATTGAGGTACCGGGCATTATCCCAGCAGAGAATGAAGTTCGCATCGGCATCGGAATAGGCATAACGGTCCAGAATGGCATGGGTGGTTGGACGCAGGGTATGG
>CAZSFB010000019.1:7991-15025 GCA_964606035.1 uncultured bacterium
TCCCCGGGCTGGTAAATCCTGTCGAGTTCGCAGAGCGCCCAGGTAATGGTTCCCCGGGGAATCCGGCGGGTTGCATATACGCCGTAGCCGATCTGGTCGCTGATAAAGCGAAGCTCAGTGTGAGGGTGCATCATATTTTAATCGAGCCTTGGTGGCGGAACTGATGTTCCGGCTGTTGCCAGGCACGGACATGTCTGGCGGAAATACGGGGTTGCTGCGGAATAATAAGGGCTTGATCCTACATTCCGGCCTCCGGATGCAGGAAGGCGCCGGAAATCGCGACCGGAGACCGGATCAACGAACCTAAATGGATGAATAAAAAGGGAAAACCATCGGGCGGCGGATGCCGCCCGGGGGCAAAGGGGAGAATCGCTGCATAGTCACCGCACCGCAGTACGGCCACTGATCCGGCTCCCCGCCCGATTGAAGAGTCTGGCCAGTGCAACCAGCCAGATCCTTTAGTAGATGTCTCGCCTGGGCGGCTCTCCCGTGGAGAGCGGACTGAATCCAGTCCGGGCTAAAGACCACCTGCTGCCAGAAAACAGACCGGGTGGGTTCCTCTACCCGGATTTCACACCGTTTCCAGCGAACGGGCATAATCATGAAACATGGCGCAAAAACGGCAAGGGGCCCGTCAGGCCGGTGCGCTTTTAAGATTGGGAAGAATCTCCCGGAGTTCAGCCGCCAGAGCACCCATCTCGGAAGCTGTCGAAGCCAGTTCTTCACTCATCTGTGCGAACTCGCGGATCAGGCGGGTTACATTGTGGGTGCTTGCAGATATCTGTTCGGTTGCCCGCGCCTGCTCGGAGGCATCAGTAAGATTTCCTGCGACTGATTTTTGAAGTCCTGCAACAGCCATCCGGATCTGTCGTAGCGATTCCCTTACGGTCGTGAATTCATCCGCGAACTTTGCGGCCCGTTCTTCCAGAGATCCTATTGCGCTGAGGGAGTCCTTCATTTTCGAGCCGATTTCAGAAATGGAGGTTCCGATCCGGTTCGAGGTTTCCCGGGACTGTTCAGCCAGCTTGCGGACTTCATCGGCAACAACCCCGAACCCCCTGCCGTGCTCGCCAGCACGCGCAGCCTCAATGGCCGCATTCAGCGCGAGCATGTTCGTCTGGGCGGCGATTTCCTGGATCAGGTCGGCGAAGTCACCCACGGCCCGGATCCGGCTTTCCAGTTCACCGAATGCGTGACGGGATTCGGCCACCGCCGAGGTCATAGAAGAAAGTCCTTCTTCAATGCGCTGGATCAGTTCGTCGATCCGGTCCGACTCGGATTCGGCAGAGGCCCCTGCCACGGCGCTTTCCAGCGACCGGTCGGACAGCGCCTTGGCACTTGCCGCAACTTGCTCTGTTGTTGCCGCAATGCTTTCGGACTCAATCCGGGCCCGCTCTGCCGCCTGGGAAAGACTTCCGGTTGAACTCCCGATCTGGTCGACACTTGTTACCAGTGAACTGGATGCATGGGCAATCAGCGTTCTGGATTTCTCAAGGTCGGCGACGGTCTTGTGGATGCTTCCCCTGAGGTTCATTTCCCGCCTTAGAGTGAGGTGGAGTGCGCCGATTGGGAGGGCAAGGAACGGAATCATGGCAGTAATGATGAAGGCCATCATCATGGGGTGAATGCCGGGGTGTGCGGAGCCTGCCAGCCAGAAGCAGAGCAGATTGCCGGCAGCGGCTGCAAAGTAAAAGCCGGCCAGCTGTTTCCAGTTGAAAGGGAGGATCGCCGGGATGACGACGATCTGCGCTGCCAGCACAAGGCCATGTGTGTAAGTCAGTCCCGAACCCAGTGAATAAAATGCCCACTCGTTGCCCCACGCATAGCCGTAGGTCGTCACCATCATGAAAACAGGGAACCATTTCTTGTTCAGGGTCAGCGGTATGAGGAGGTAAGTGGCGATGGGAACGAGGATCCATGCGCCCCGTTTCACCAGAATATCAGAAAAGGGTATTCCGGCCGGGAGGAACTGCCCGGTAAAGGTGCAGACCAGATCGAGCCCCACAAGGGCAAACGTGGCGAGCACTCCAGTGTAACAGATAAAGCGGGCGCGCTCAGGCCACAGCGAATCGAGCCCGGAATCCGAACCTGCCAGCGGTTTGGCGGGAATATCTTCCTGAACCATCTGTTCCAGACTAAACGCTCGCGGATTTTTTGAAAAGCCGAAGCCGGAGTTCGCGCCGGGTCTATAGCGGGACTAAAGGATCTTTGATATGAGTTCCAGTATCCACGAACCGCCAAAGTACAGGCCGGCTGCTGCCGCCGCAATCAGGATAATCTTGAAAGCCCGCTGCGCCAGCCAGGAACTGTACGAAAAATCCAGCTTTTTCAGGGCACGGCGGTCGTCACGCTCTGGCCGGCGTCTCTGAACGGTACCTGCCTTTGAAGCGGCTGGTGCCGGTCCGGTGGCCTTACGTCCGGGTTCGGGCGGCATGACATGCTTGAACGTACGGGTGCCCGCAACCTGCGAGATGGCGCCGTCCGGCACTGACAGGCCCAGATAAGTGCTGATGAACCGCTTCATCTGGCTGATGTCCTCGGCATAGATCACCTCGAACTTGATGCCCATGCCGGGCTTTTCGCCCTCATAGGGTTCGACCTTTCGCCGGACGATTCCAATGATCTTGATGGGCGCTTTTGCCTCGGGGAGGCTGATCCGCAGGTAGATCTTCGTATCAACCAGCGCGGGGCGGTCGGAAAGCAGGAAAATGCCGCCTTCAGAAATATCAGCTGTCATTCCCTGGAAAACGCTGGAGTCGTACTTGTATTCGACCTTCAGGCCGGCCGGAACCCTTGCGAGGGTCCGGCGGTCAGCGTCCGAGGGGGGGGTTACCTTGTCCATACTGGGTCCATACATTAGCAAAATCCCGGGCCTGCGGATAAGAACTTTTCAGGGGGAAGCATGATTCTGGAAGCGGCGACGCTGATCGTTGATACAGGCAGGGCCCGGGAATTTGAGACGGCGTTTGAAAAAGGTCTCTATCTGATCCGGGAGGCCCCCGGCTGCCGCTCCCTGGAGTTGCGCCGGTGTATAGAAAATCCCGGCAAATACCTGCTCCTGATCCAGTGGGACCGGCTTGAGGACCACACGGAGCGTTTTTGCAACTCGGAAGGCTATCGCCAGTGGCTCAGCGTGGTCGGGGAGTTCTTCCTTGACGGAACCTCTGTCGAGCATTTCAGCCCGCAGATTGGTGACTGGTTTACTCCCGGCTGACAGGCAGGCTCAGGCTGGCTGTGGCTGAACCGTCGCCAGCGCTTCCCGCCGCTTGCGGTCCTCGTTTGCCGCCATCGTCAGGGCAGCCATGTGCGGCATGATCAGTTGCACCAGGTCAGCTCTCGGCTGATGCTTGTCGATCGGAATCGGCGGGGTTGCCAGGATCCGGCCGAGCATCACGTACTGTTCCGGGATGTAGTCAATCCGGTGATTCTGGTCGACCGCGTTGAAATCCTCTGTCATCTGCCGGAGATTGGTCTTCAGATGGGCGATCAGGTCTGACCCCTCTCCAAAATGCTTCACGATGATATCCGTGACCTTCATGCCGTACACCGCCCATTCCTTGAGGGACTCCTTGGTGTGCTGCTTGGTCCGGTATTCCAGTTCCCAGAGGGCGTTTGTGATCTGGTCGGGATTCTTCGTCAGGTAGCCATTGATGACTTCGACAACGCCGACCCGGAAGTTTTCGGGGAGCTGCTTGGCACAGCCGAAGTCGATCATGACCAGCGCGGGCTTGACCTCGGCATTGTGAGGGTCCCTGTCAAAAACCATGAAGTTGCCGGGATGGGTATCTGCCTGGAAAAATCCGTGCCGGGTAATCGTATAGAGCGAGGACTCGAGCAGATAACGGTACACCAGATCCTTTTTTGTGCCCGGCACCTCCGGGTCCGAATACCAGTCCATCATCTTGTGGCCTTCGATGAACTCCATGCCGATAACCGCGGTGGTGCAGTATTCAGGATAAAGCTCCGGGATGACGATGGTTCCCTGCTTGCGCATGTCCGTCAGCAGCTCGCGCATTTTCACGTGGTTCTCGATCTCGTTCCGGTAGTCGAGCTCCATGCGGATATATTTGACGAACTCGCCGATGGTTTTCCGGTGGTCGATGCCGGACATTTCCTTGTACCAGGCAAGTTCGATAATCCGGACAAAAATCGGCAGCATCAGGTTGATGATGTTCAGGTCCGTATGGAACTTGGCGTCGATACCGGGGTATTTGATTTTCAAAACCCCCTCGCGGCCGTCCTTGAACTTGCAGCGATGAACCTGTCCGATGGAGGCGCAGGCCAGCGGCTCGAGATCAAACCTGGCAAGCAGTTCCTCGGGCGGTTTCCCGAACTCCTGAATGATCCGCTTGCGCACCTGGGCATTGGAGGCGCGCGGTACACGGTCCTGCATTTTGGTCATTTCAACGAGATAAACCGGTGGAAGCAGGGCCATCTGGGTCGAAAGGAACTGGCCGATCTTGATGTAAACACCCTTGAGCAGGACAAACGAATCATAAATGCGGCGGGCATTTTTCGCATGGACCGCTTCAATCAGGTCCCGTCGCTTTTCCTGGGCGGTCAGGGGATTGCGAACAAGAGCAAACCAAACGTAGCTGAACAGCACCTTTGTGAAGAGAAAAACGGTTACGATGGTCCGGGGAATACGGTGATCCAGGAGAAAGCCCCAGAAGCCTGTCCCTGCGTGGGGCAATGCCTCACCGGATGAGCCTCCGCCTTCCTGGGCTTTCCGGATCAGCTCCAGTGCTTTATCAACGTCCTGCTCGGACGGTGCTTTTACTTCCTGACGCATATTTCAAAGGCCACCTTACTGAGACGCCAGCAGCTTTCTGACCGATGCCGGCGTTGCTTGTTTCCACCACGGGATGGGGATTGTTGTCCGTACGGAGGGGACAAGTCTAGCCAAATGGCACCCTGAACCGGCTTCAGTCTTTCAGGATATGACGGGCGATGACGAGCCTCTGGATCTCGGTGGTGCCTTCGTAGATTTCGGTGATTCGCGCATCCCGGAAATACCGCTCGACGGCATACTCCTTCAGGTAGCCATTGCCCCCGTGGATCTGAAGGGCCTTGCTGGCGATCCAGTTGGCCGATTCCGAGGCATAAAGTTTGGCCATGGCGGCTTCCTTGCCGAATGGCTGGCCGTTTTCCTTGAGCCAGGAGGCCTTGCTGATCAGGTTTGCGCTGTTTTCGAGCCGTACGGCCATATCGCAGAGGTACCACTGGATTCCCTGGTTTTCACAGATGGGTTTCCCGAAGGCGACACGCTCCCTGGAATACTGCACGGCCGCTTCATAGGCGGCTCGTGCGATACCCAACGCCTGTGCGGCGATGCCAATACGGCCCGATTCCAGAAGAGACATGGCAATCCTGAAGCCATCACCCGGATTCCCAAGCACCCGGTTTGCGGGGACACGCACATCGGCCAAGGTGATCTGGGAGGTTGCGGAGCCGCTGATTCCGAGCTTTAGCTCCGGTTTTCCGGTTTCCCAGCCGGGCGTCCTGGTATCCACAAGAAAGGCGGTAATGCCCTTCGCTTTCTTTTCCGGCTCGGTCATGGCGAAAACAATGGCCCACTGGGAATACAGGGCATTCGAGATGAAGTTCTTGGTCCCGTTCAGGATCCACTCATCGCCCCTTTTGACTGCCCGGGTTCGCTGGGCCGCGGCATCGGAACCCGTATCTGGCTCCGTCAGGCAGTAACATCCCAGCTCCTTTCCAGAGGCAAGCGGGGTAAGCAGGTTCTTCTTCTGCTCGTCCGTGCCGAACTGCAGCAGCCCGGCGCAGACGAGCGAGTTGTTCACGCTCATGATCACCGACGTGGCCGCGCAGGCACGGGCAATTTCCTCCATGACGATGACATAAGAGGTGAAATCCATGCCGGCGCCGCCCCACTGCTCGGGGACAAAGACACCCATGAAGCCCATTTCGCCCAGTTTTTTCACGCTTTCCAGCGGGAACCGGTGCTCCCGGTCAACTGACTCCGCCAGCGGAGCGATCTCCCTGTCGGCGAAATCGCGGGCTGTCTCGCGGATCATCCTGTGGGTTTCACTTGGCCGGAAATCCATGGCTTGCAACCTCGCAGTTGTTACGGCTTCTCATTTTCCGGTGAAGGAGGGTTTCCGCTTTTCGAGGAACGCCCGGGTGCCCTCACGCATGTCTTCTGTCGTGAACGCGGCGGCGAAAAGGTGCCGCTCGAGCCGGAGACCATCTGCCAGCGTCATGCCCGAACCGGCCTCAATGGCCTCCTTTGCGAAGGCAATTCCGCGAGGGCCGCGGGCGGCGACCGTTTCCGCATACTGCTGGCAGGCAGCGGCCAGTTCCGCCGGGGGATAAACCCGGTCAACGAGGTGGATGCGATGCGCCTCGGCGGCAGAAATGTGCTCGCCTGAATAGGTAAGCTCGCGCGCCTTCCCGAGCCCCACCCGGCGGGACAGCCGCTGGGTACCCCCGAATCCCGGAAGCAATCCCAGAGTGACCTCCGGAAGTCCCAGCTTCGCGGTCTCCGCGGCAAAGATCATGTCGCAGGAAAGGGCAAGCTCAAGGCCGCCACCCAGGGCGAATCCGTTGACTTGCGCGATGACCGGGAACTCCAGATCAGCAATGGCGTCCATCGCCCGGTGGCCGGTCTGTGTGAACTCCATTGCCTCATGACGCCCGAAGCCCGCCATCTCGGAAATGTCGGCGCCCGCGACAAATGCCTTTTCGCCCGCTCCTGTCAAGATCATGACCCGGATGTCCGGATCGGAGGCGGCTTCCTTGGCGCAGGTCTCGATCTCGTGGAGCGTCTGGCGGTTCAGCGCATTGAGGACCTTGGGGCGGTTAACGGTCAGCCAGGCAATGTGTCCTGACTTTTCAAAGAGAATGTTTTCGAAAGCCATCAGTTTGTCTCCTGCAGGGGGGGTAGAGCGTGGCCGCCAGAGGCAGCCTGCGCAGTTATACCCTGACAGAGGTTTCGGCAAGCTGGCGCCGGAATTGTCTTTCGGCCCGGGCTTTGGACAATACCCGTTTGCCCGGTGATGATCATGGTTCCT
>CAZSFB010000019.1:15035-15787 GCA_964606035.1 uncultured bacterium
CGGACGCAAAATGAGCCAGATAGGGGAGCATTGTGAGCGATATTCGTAGTCTGCTGAAAGGGCAGAAGAGCCGGAAGACGGCCGTTGTTCTGGCGGCTGCAGTCCTTGTCTACGCGCTGGCAGGATTTCTGGTGCTACCCGGCGTTCTCAGGAGCCAGACAGTCGGCATTCTCAAGGAGAAACTGCACCGGGATGCAACGATCCGGGAGATTTCTGTCAATCCCTTTATGCTGTCTCTGACGGTTAATGGCTTTGAGCTGAAGGATCCGGATGGTTCGGCCTTTGTTTCCTTCGAGCAGCTTGTCGTTGATTTTGAGCTGTCATCGGTTTTCCGGCGCGCCTACACATTCCGGGAAATCCGGCTGGTATCCCCGTTTGGCCGTGTCCAGGTTCACCCTGACGGGTCCTACAACTTTTCCGATCTCATTTCGCGGGAAGCCGGAGTCGAACCATCACCTGAAGCCGGAAAGAGCCTGAACCTGCCGCCGGTGCTGATCGAGTTGCTGGAGTTTAAGGGCGGAAAGTTCGTTTTCAGCGACCAGTCACAGGGTCGGCAGTCGATTGCAGAGTTTGGCCCGGTCGAGTTCACGGTCCGTGACTTCAGCACCCGGCCGAGAGAAGGCAGTGTCTATTCCTTTGCCGCCAGGACAGCCCGTGGGGAATCGATCGAGTGGGAAGGTACTTTTCTTCTGGAGCCACTGGGGTCGGAGGGGAAGTTCTCCCTTGGAGGCATCCAGCTCCGGCCGGTCTGG
>CAZSFB010000019.1:15797-16610 GCA_964606035.1 uncultured bacterium
GGAATACGTGAAAGACCGTGTGGGCTTCGAAATCCACGATGGCCAGATATCCATTGCGTCCAGATATGCCTGGGACAGAAGTCGTGATCTCCGGCTGTCTGCTTTTGCCGTTGATGTGAAAGACCTCCGCATTGCAGAGAAGTCGAAAGAGGGGATTCTGGTCAGTCTTCCGGATTTCCATATCCGTGATGCAGGGCTGGACATGGCGAACCGCCAGATCCGGATACCACTCATCGAGTCCAGTCGTGCCCGGCTGGTTTCCATTCGCGAGCCCGAAGGAACGTTAAATCTGGCCCGGATATTTGCGCCCGCTGCGTCATCAGAACCGGACCAGAACCCGTCCGTTCCGGGTCCGGAGTGGAAGCTGTCAGTCAACAGGGTCAATCTTGCAGATTATGGAATCCAGCTGGAAGACAGGGTGCCTGAACCGCCGGTAATACTGAATCTGGAGCCACTGACTCTGGAGCTTGCCAGCTTCACCTATCCACCTCAAAAGCCACTCCAGGTCAAACTCGTATCCCGGATCAATGAGGCAGGTGAATTGAAACTGGAAGGCCCTGTTGATCTCAAGCCTGTTTCAACAGAACAGGCAATTGAGCTGGCCGGATTCCCGCTGTCTCCGCTGCAGCCGTATATCGATCCCCATCTCAACCTGCTGGTCAAGTCGGGAGCTGCAAATGCAAAAGGCCGGCTGAGCTTCAAGGTCAGGGAAGGACTACCCCCGCTGGTTTCCTGGGACGGGGCAATGTCGGTTTCCGGTTTCCGGTCAGTGGACCGGAGGGATGAGGCTGACTTCGCGCGCGGGGACCAGCT
>CAZSFB010000020.1:0-16379 GCA_964606035.1 uncultured bacterium
GGCCTACCGACTGGTTGCGATGCCGGGCCGCAGAAGACCGCCTAGCGGGCGGCCTGGTGGCGATGTACCGTTACCTGTTTCGTGACGGCGATGAACATACTCCGACCGTCTTCCTGAACGGATTCAGCCAGGGGGCCTGGTCAACTTCCACAAAGCTGGCTGTGCTTTCCCGTTATTCAACGCTCAGCAAGAATATCGGCACGGATACCGGGAAAATTCTCGGCAATATCGAGCGTCTCGGACTGGCATACACTTACCACATCGCAGGTTACCCGCCTTTTCTGCGGGAACTGGTCCGATGCGGAACCGAGCGCCACGGTTTTTCCTGGAGCCACTACCGTGTTCATGTACTCCACGGCGGCGAAGGCTACACGTCATCGTGGCTGTCCTACATGCGCAGGCATCTGGGCCGGTTTTCCCGGATCGTGTCTGCCTATGGGGCCTCGGATCTGGACCTCGGTATTGCGTATGAAACGCAGGCTGCACAAGAGATCAGGGATCGTCTGGAAAAGTTTCCAGATCTCCGGAAGCAGATTCTCAACGACCTGCGGGAGCCTGTATTTTTTGGCCAGTACAACCCATCCGAATTCTACCTGGAAGAGCGCGTGGTTATTGATGGACGCCGCTCGATCGTCGGGACTGTAACGAACCCCCTGTCACATCAGCCACGGGTCCGGTACGACATCGGTGATGACGGTGTACTGATCCCGTTCCACCGCATGGCGACGCTCCTTGAGCAGGCGGGTCAGCCACCCATCCTGAACGACGCCCTGCACTTGCCCTTTATTGCCCTGTTTGGCCGGATTGACGGGACACTCAGCCTGGACGGCGCGAATGTTTCCCCCTCAGAGGTTGAGCAGGGAATCTACTCCCAGCCGGAAATTGCCCGCCTCGTACGGAGCTTCCGGATGCGACGAGCGGAACAGCCGGACGGATCAGTCAGATTCGAGGTGGCACTGGAAACCCATCGGCTGGTTTCCCCGCAGGAAGAAATCGGACTGGCCTCCATGGCCAGCCAGGCACTCACTGACCACCTGTCCACGGTCAACCCCGATTACCGGGAATCCGTCACCCACAATCCCGGCTCAGCGGTTCCCAAAGTCCATTTTGTTGAGCCAGGCACATTGGTTTCCCGTGACACGATCAAAAACCATTATATGGAGTAAGCCCATGACCACTTCCATCGCCCCAGCTGGCCGCCCGCTCGGACCGTCGGAAACCGTCCTGTGGGCACTGGATGCAGTCTGCCCTGCCAATGCCGTTGTCATTGCCAGGTTGAAAGGTCCGCTGAATCAGGGGGCACTTGAGAGTGCCCTTGCGCGTCTGCAGCAAAAACATCCATTGCTTCAGATGAAAGTCGTGCAAGATACGCAAAAAGGGAAACCGGGGTTTTCCTCTGAGAACGTTCCCCCTATACCCCTCAGGTGGCTCAACGGCAGTCCAGACGGGATTCATGAAATTGCTGAGACTGAATTCCGGACTCCTGTCCGCCCGTCCTGCGGTCCTCTCATCCGGTGCACTGCAATCTCCCATGATTCCACGACGACTTCACTCGTCCTGACTGTCAACCACGCCATTCTGGATGGCCTTTCCAGTTATTACCTGATCGAAGATATCTGTCTGCTCCTCGGCGGTCCGGACATGCCTGAGCCAACTCCATTGCTGATGCCTCTTGAGAACTACCTGCCAGATCAATGCAGGGGGTTGCGAGGCACCGTCAGGTATATTTTCCTCTGCCTCCGGCTGCTGTGGTCTTTCCTCCGTCATGGCAAACCGGTCCGCCTGAATAGCGAAAGGACTCCGCCACCGGAAAACCGGATTCCACGATTTGTTTCCCGGCATATTGAGCCGGAACTTTTTTTGCGCTTATCCCAGGCAGCAAAACGCAACGGCACGACTATTCATGGGACATTATCAGCAGCCTTGCTGGTATCGATACGGTCTGCATCGGATATCTCCGGTTCCAGAACCTTGTGCATGGCTTCTCTAACCAATATCCGGAAAGACCTGAACATTGCTGTGGACCGGAGCATCGGATTGTTTGTTTCATCCTTGCCCACACTGCATCCCGCCCAGTCCAATGAAGAATTCTGGACACTCGCACGACAGGTCCGGAAGAAAATCAAGAAAGGCCGGGACCGGCTGGATGACCTGCTACTCGTCCCCTGCACCAACCATATTCTCCAGTATGCCTCCAGAAAGATGAGTCCACTGCAATTCGCCCGCTTTGCAGAACGTGCAAACTTTGGCACCTTTGGCATTTCAAATGTCGGACTGCTTGAGGCGCCCCGTGCTCAGGGGCCTGTATCACTTGAGTCATTCAACGCTGTCGTCTCGCCGTCCGTCTTGAACCCGCTACTGGTTACAGTTTGCACCCGGCGGAGCCGGATGACCTTGAATTTCATTTACATGCAACCTGTCTTGACCGGGGCGGAAGCCGGACTGATTGCAGACGGCATGATCCGGGAACTCCTGTGTGCAGTGCAACCTGCTCCCGCGCCACACCAGGTGGCAATCGGCGAATCCCCCCTCAATCCCGTCCGAGCGCATCCAGTGCCCGGACACCCCGCCGGAGGGAATGCCATCCTGTCACAGCCAGAATAGCCACCGACAACAGCACCGCCGCGAAACTCAGGACCAGCTCACCGGAAGTAAGTGGCCGGCGACGAAACTCGGAGATTGAGAAAAGATAAGCCGGACCGGCCAGCAGCATCAGATTCACTGCCGTCAAGGACAGGCCGGACAGCATAAATACAATACCACCGTAGCTCAATGACACCTGTGATACGTTTTCCGCCCTGAAGTTCGGATAAACAGCACCCAGCCCCACTCCCACCGCTGTAAGTGAAAACGCAAAAAAGGCCACTGCCAGTGGCCCCATCCAGAGCAGATATGACGGTACCTGAAGAAGGTGATTCGACCCGATGACCAGCAGTTCGGCGAGCAGCAGCAATGGCGGAAAATAGGTCCAGAACTTGGCCGCTACAATGGCCCGGGCCGGCATGGATGCCGTACGAAGAATCCAGAAGGCTTCCCCCTCGATCGAAACAGCAGGGAAGGCGAAGCGCATGACGATACTGGTGAGAACAAATGCCACCATTCCCAGGTTCAGGAACGAGACCGTACCGCGGACAGAAGGGATATCCACCCCTTTCTGAAGATTCAGGGCCCATATGTTCAGGAGATACACCGCAACGATGGCACCGATTATCAGGAGCTGGGACCACTGCGATGTATCGCGAAAGAACGTCAGCAGATCCTTCTCAAGCACAGGCTTCGCTTTTCGCGGAGCGAACAGCGACAGGATTCGCGCCGCCGCGACTACAATACGGTCAAGAACCCGTCGCAATCTGTCAGGGATGATCCTGATAAACTCTGACTGATCCAAGAGTTCCTGCCGGTGCCCAATCATCACCGGACCGGTTCTTCCTTCGGGATCCACACGCTTGCTTTCCTGGGTGAGTGACCATCCCCGGAAATACACCTTCAGGGATAACGCCTCTGCCAGAAAATAGAGCGCCAGGGCCACAACAGGAAGCGCCAGCGCGTAGAGTCCAAGCCATGCGGGGCCCCCCGCTACCGGAAGTTTTGTGCCATAGGCGAGCAACTCAGTAAGCCACGTGGCCGGAGAAAGGGAAGAACCTGCCAGTTCAAGGGAGCTCACATATTCCTGGATACTGGCGCGTGCCTCGGGATTGGTCAGACGTTCAGGCCTCAGATAACGGGCCAGGTATATGAATACCGCCGCGATCACAACAAAAAAGACCATCAGGACATCACGAAGCCGCCGGGCAGGGAACACATTGATCAGGACAAAGACGACAGCCACTCCCGCAGAAACCGGAATGGTGCAAAAAACAACCCAGGCGAGAAACGCGGACGGGTAAAACCATGCGGGGGCCTGCAACCTGATGCCATAGCAGACAACTACTGGCGTCATGAAAACAAATACCATCCAGGAACTGGCTGCCAGTGTTTCGAGATATTTCGCCCGGAAAATGCTGACGATCGGCACCGGTGCCGGGAAAAGCAGTTCAAGATCCTTCGAGAGGAAAAATGTCGACAATGCCGAGATGATCGAGGAATACGCCAGTAGCGAAAGAAGCGTCAGGACAAGGATCGAGAGGATATTCTTCGCAACAAGATCTCCAACCTGGGGAGCGTCTTCGAGATACCTGAGCACTCTCCAGGTACCGCTGAAGATCAGCCCCCAGCAGAAGGCCGCCAGCCCGCCGACAAAAAATGCCCGGTAACGCTCCCCTTTCCTTCGATGGAAGGTATTACGGACCCCTTGGAGACGGGGAAGAAGGAGGTTCTGGACACTCCTGCGAGCTGATATCACCGGCTATTTCGCATCCTTGCGGGCTTCGTCTTGCGCGTTTTCGATCATCTGGCGGATCAGGAACCGGCTCCATGCGCTCCGGTTCGCGCCACCAAGCAACGCCCGCATGTCTTCATAAAGAGCGGGGTCCTGAAGCAACGCCCCCATGGTGCCGCGACCTTCCTTCATTCCGCCCATCAGGACACGGAGATCCGAACTCGTCGCATTGAGGTTTTTCGCTGTCTGGCCAAGCTCATCAAGAATGTTGTGGGTGTCCTTTTCGTATATCAGGCCATGAAGGACGCCCTTGCCGGTTTCGATTTCCCTGACAACAGTGGCAAGACTCCCTGCAGCACGGGAAAGATTGTCCATCGTGACGGCAAACTCTTTCCCGTAGATCACACTGTGAAGTGTACCGGGCCCCTTTTTCACATCGCTGATCATTGAAGCCACCCTGGCTGAACTTTCACGCAAGGAAGCCGCTGTAGCCCGGGTATCGTCAAGCAGGGCCCTTGGGCCGGGCTCATAAATGACCGCATGCATCATGCCCTTCCCCTGGCGGATTTCCCGGACAATGTTCTCCACATGCTCGATGGCATCATAGAGATTCTTTGCCGTAGCGGGGTTCAGATACAGATCAATGGCCTTTGCCGCCTTGCCGGTAACCTGCTCGACATTTTCGACGATCTGCTGCCCCTTGGCGATGATCCCGCCAAAATCGAGCGGATCCTCTCCCACCAGGGTTTCACCGCCCTCAAGTGTTCCTTCATCCAGATTTCCCTGCTGGATCTCCACATATTTGTCACCCAGGAGTCCCAGGGTACGTATGGTCGGAAGGGCATTTCTGGCCAGCCTCCGGCCAGTGGAGCGGTCGATCACCATATCCACGAATACCCGCGGGTCCGAAGGGTTTGGAGGCAGGTAAATCCGTTTGACAGAACCGATATCAAGGCCCCGGTACCGGACCGACGCCGACTCTATCAGCCCTGAGACGTCCTTGAAGGTTGCCGTAACAATCATCGTGGGGGCCAGCGGGTTATTCCGGCCACCGAGCACAATGATCGTCCCCATCAAGGCCACGATAGAAAGGATCACAAAAAGCCCGACAACAACATTCAGCCTGTTTTTCTGCATGGAAAGCCCCTTACGTCTCGCTCAGCGGCAAAGTGCCTTCAATAAAGCCCCTGACAAAGGGGTTTTCGTGACTGCGAATGGAATCAGCCGGACCGGCAGCCTCGATGATTCCCTGCCGGATCAGGGCGATCCTGTCTCCCACCTCAAAAACCGTCGTCATATCGTGGGTTACAACAACACTGGTCACCTTGATCCGGGCCTGCAGCTTCCGGATCAGTTCATTGATCCGGCGCGTATTAGTTGGATCCAGACCGGTAGAAGGCTCATCGTACAAGATCACTTCCGGGTCCGTTGCAATCGCCCTGGCGAGCCCGACCCGCTTTTTCATGCCCCCCGAAAGGCTGGCAGGATAAAGCGCCTCGATTCCCGGGAGACCGACCATCTCGAGTTTTTCCGCTACCCGGTCGGGAAGCTCGTTTTCCGGACACAATTCCTGTTCCCTTAGCGGAAAGGCAATATTTTCAAACACCGTAAGTGAGTCGAACAGGGCGGCGCCCTGAAACAGCATGCTGACACGCCGGCGGATCGGCAGAAGCTCATCTTCCTTCAGGGAAGTCACATCCGTCCCCTCAAACCAGATCTGGCCGGAATCCGCCGGCAGGAATCCGAGCAGCAGCTTGAGCAGAACACTTTTTCCCGTTCCCGAGCCACCCAGCAGGCAGATCGTTTCTCCTCTCAGGATATCCAGACAGATATCCCTGTGAACCACGCGGCTCCCGAAAGATTTTGCCACGTTCACGAATCGGATAAGCGGTTCAGGTCCGGACAAACAAACCTCCTCGTTATTGCTCAGAAAACCATCATCAGTATCTTGGTCAGCATGAAATCAGATACGAGAATGACTACCAGCGTCGTCATCGCGGTGACTTTTGTCGCCCGCCCAAGCCCTTCGGTACCACCCGTTGTTGCGAGCCCCTGACGGCAGGCGATCAGGGCAACAAAAAGTCCAAAAAAAAGCGTCTTTGACACTCCTGAAATGATGTCTTCCGCACGAAGGGACCGGGTCGCTGTTTCGAGAAAATAGCCCGAGCTGATTCCAAGCTCAGAATAGCTGATCAGCATGCCTCCACCGATCCCCAGAATGTTTGAAAAAACCGTGAGCAGCGGGAAGGAAATCACGCAAGCAAGCACCCGGGGCAGCACCAGGATCCGGACAGGGTCAGCACCCAGGCCCCGCATGGCGTCCACCTGTTCCGTCACCGTCATGGACCCGATTTCAGCAGTGATCCCGGCGCCAACCCGGCCTCCGACAAGCAGCGAAGTCAGTACCGGGCCCAGTTCCCGCACAAACGCAAAGGAAACAATGGTTCCAACGTAGGTCTTCGCGCCAAACCGCGCCAATCCCTCTGCAAGCTGCAGTGCCAGCACCATCCCGGTAAAAACCGACGCAACCATCGCTATGCCAACGCTTTTCACGCCAATCTCATACATCTGGTCCATGAAAAGCCGGACCGGCCACCTTTTCCCGGCAACTCTCTGGCAGACAGACCAGAAGAGCCGGGCTGACTCGCTCACGGCCGCGAATGCTTCGAGCGCAATACCCCCGATTCCGCCCAGCGTTTTGCTGCCAGTCCGTGCAGCAAAAACCGCCGGCCGTTCAATTCCCGCCTCAAAACCCTTCTCGATCCCCTTTCCGAGGCCGTCAAGCACGTCTTTTCCGGAGGGGAGTTCCATTCAGCGCAAATCCTCAAAGCCTTTGACGAATTTCTCGCAAGACTCACGCACCGGATCAAACCGGTCCGGGCGCGCTGCGCATGAGAAGTCAAAAATGCACCGGTCCTTTTTCAGGACCAGCACATAAAGCTGGATTGGCACTCCGTCCAGTTTTCCTGTCAGCTCCATTTCGAAAGCTTCCCTGCCAGCAAACGGAATCACCGATTCCCTGAGACGATTCTGTTCGGTAAGTCCCCACAGCAGGTTTTCAGCCAGCCGGCGGAGCGGGGAATCCTCGTAACGGTTGCAGGTGGAGTTGGCAGAAAGGTAGGCACCCGTCTCCTCATTCCGAAGCATGAGATCGCCATATTCCCCGGATTTCTGAATCACCCATCCGGGACCGGGGTCTCCAACGCCATACCGGACAGCATCTCTCGTAACAACCCCGTCACGAAAGGTGGCCCGGGGTCCCGAACAGGCGGCCTGGAAAACAAGCAGGACCAGGCCAGCAATCTGAAGTCTGGAGCTGATTCGCATGGGTAGTCGAATGTAACCCAAACGGCCCTCATCGGGTAGCCTGTTCAGGGCCGTTTTCCGGCCAGCATTTCAGCAGACGCAACCCAGCGGAGTCTCGCGAAGTAGTCTGCAGGCCGGACAAGATCGAAACCTTCCTCTTTCAGCTTCGATAAACGCCGTTTCAGAACCGCAACAGTTCCCGGCTTCGGATGGCCGATGGCGATTGCATGTCCGCGCCGGCGGGCCAGTCTCAGAAGCTCTTCATACTGGGCGGCGACTGACGGTTCCGAGGGATCATCGTCCAGGAACACATTCCGGCTGAGCGCGGGGATACCCAGATCGATGGCGACATCATATGCCTTGGACGATCCCGCCGTCCGGGAATCCAGGAAAAAAAGGCCGGTACCAACCAGCGGCTTCAGCGCCGCACGTATCTTGTTGGGGTCGCTGGTGAATGCCGATCCCATGTGATTATTCACGCCTGCGGGTCTCACCTTTACCAGAGCCTCGCGAACCCGCCGCTCAATCTCGGAATCCGGCATGCTGCGCAAGAGGCAGTCCTCACAGGGGTCCGGATCTGGCCAGCCCCGGTACTCCATCGGCATGTGAAGCATGTACTGCCTTCCATCCGCCTGCAGCAGCCCCAGCGCTTCTTCTGTGCCCGGAGTGTTCGGCAGCACCGCGTAGGTCAGATCGGGATGCAGCGGAAGCAGCTGCCGGAACTCTGGCATGTAGTGCCCGACATCATCAATCACGATCAGGACAAATGGCCGCCCGGCAGGTTTTGGGTATGGGATTCCGGAATCCGGCTTCGCATCAGGAGAAGGCACACCCGTCTCATATGCCGGCACCGTCACGGCAGGTGGCGGCACTTCCTTCCCCAGCAGACGGGAGAACCCCCGGTAGACCCGTTCACTGGCGGTAACCGCCGCCCGGTGAACCGGGCCGCTGACACCGAGAATCACTCCCACAATGAAGGCCGCGGCTGCAACTGCAGCCAATGACAGCCTGGCGCCGGACTTCCGGCCTGCAGAGGATCGAGAACGGTTTCCCGATACCATTCAGGGCTTTGCCTTGGCAGGCCTGGAACCCCAGAATACATTGTAGCTTTTCAGGATCTGGAGCCCGCGCTGAAGCTGAACATCGGCAAGGTTCCTCTCATTGGGAGTCAATTCAGCCGCTTTTGCCGGTTCCTGGGCCCCCTCGGGATTAGCGATAGAACCCCGGAGCTCGGATTCCTTGAACCCGTTCAGGCCGCCCATCCCGTCGCCGGGCAGAGACTCCCTGGATGTAACCAGCACATCCGGCATGATTCCCAATCCCTGGATCGAATGCCCTGACGGTGTGTAGTAAAGTGCCGTAGTCAGCTTGAGGGCCGAGCCATCCTCCTCGATCTCGATAATCGTCTGCACACTGCCCTTGCCGAAACTTGGCTCACCCACGACCACTGCCCGGCCATGATCCCGCAGCGCACCGGCCAGAACCTCGGAGGCTGAAGCCGATCCTCCGTCTATCAGCACAACAATCGGATAGTCCCGCTTCACATCATTGGGTTTTGCATACGCCTTGTATTCCTGCCCGGCGATCCTGCCCTTGGTATAAACAATCAGGCCGGATTCGAGGAAATCATCGGCAATCTCGATCGCCGAATTCAGCGTACCGCCTGGATTCCCCCGCAGATCAATCAGCAGACCATTGAGTCCGGCCTTCTCAAGCTTCTTCAGCTCCTTTTCAAATTCCTTGTCCGAATTTTCCTGGAACTGGGACATCCGCAGCCGGCCATATCCGGCTTCGATCATCTCCCCGCGAACAGACCGGGTCTGGATGATAGCCCTCTTGATTTTGAACTCTCTGGGTTCTGTCCACCCTTCCCGGATGATTGCAAGAACGCAGACGGTTCCCGGCTCACCGCGCATACGGCTCACGGCGTCCGCAAGGGACATGTCCCGCGTGATGACTCCGTCAATCTTGATGATTACATCACCCGCGCGGAGCCCGGACTCGGCCGCAGGCGAGTCCTCGATCGGTGCAATAACGACAATCTGTCCTTCCCTGGAGCCCACTTCGAGACCCAGCCCGCCGAAGTTGCCCGTAATGGCACTCCGGAACTCCTTGAACTGTTCAGCGGTAAAATAGGCGGAGTGGGGGTCCATCCGCTCAAGCATGCCCGATATCGCCGCCTCGACAAGGTCGGCATAGGAAACGTTCTCGACGTAGGCATCTTTCGCTACCGTAATGGCGCGCGCCAGTACCTTGAGCTTCACATATTTGGGATCTGAAGCGACGAGAGTGCCTGCAGCGATCAGTACCGCGACAGCCAGTCCAGCAATCAGGTAACGGGGTTTCAGTCTGTGCATAAGGCCTTTTCCTTGTCCACGTGCTCTGGCACGAACATCAATCAGGAAGCAGCCAGTCGGCGGGGTCCAGAGGTTCACCACCGCGACGGATCTCGAAATAGCAGGCTGTGCCGACCAGCGAACCACTCTCCCCGACCAGGGCGATCGGCTCCCGCGCCTGCACCCGGTCGCCAGGTTTTTTCAAGAGCCTCGCTGCATGGGCATAAACGGTATAAAAGGTATCGCCGTGGTCAATAATTATCAAATTGCCGTAACCCTGCATCCGGTCGGCAAAGACGACAACACCGGGATATACGGACTGGACCTGCGCTCCCTGCTGTGCCCCGATCGTCACACCATTGCTGACCGTCACGGTTCCGAATTCCGGATGCACGTAGCGGCCGTACTGGGACACGATCTTGCCCTTGACCGGATATGCCAGGGCCCCTTTGTACGCCGCGAAGTCCAGCGGATTCCCGGCGTTGTCAACCAGACCCTGGCCATCGGCCAGCATCTGGCTGCGTATCCTCAGCCCGATCACTTCGAGCAGCCGTGACAGCCTGTCCCTTGAGGCTGAAAGCTCCCGGACTGCCCTCTCATAGGAAATCCTCTCGTTGCGTATCGATGCGAGAATCGCCAGCCGTTCATCTCTTTCCTTCAGGATTTCGGTCCGGGTGTCCTCGAGACGGCGGCTCGCCAGTTCCCGTTCAATCTGGCGGGCTTCCAGAAAGGCCCTGCCCTCAATCAGTCTCTGCTCGGCCCTTTCATGCTCTGCGAGCATGTCCCTGTCGTGGTCCAGAACCCGGCCCATATAAAGCAGCCGGCGCTGCAGCTGGGCTGGCGTATCCGCACCCAGCACCAGCTTCAATGAGGCCGCCGGTCCAGCCTTGTATATTCCGCGCAGCCGGACCGAGATCCTCCGCTGAATATCCGCGATCTTTTCCTCCAGCTCCGCGATTTCCAGCTCCCGGGACCTCATAATATCTTCCAGTCCCGCGATGTCCCGCTCTATCTTGCGTCGTCCCCGCTCCAGCTGCTCCAGATCTTCTTCCAGTGCGTCAATCGTGCTCAGCAGACCGGCTTCATCCTTTCTGGCTCTCCGGATATTCTCCTTTTCCTCGGCAAGGACCGCCTGAAGCCGCTTGAGTTCGTTCTGACTCTCCTGCCGCTGGATCTCCAGACTGGGAACTGATGACTCGGCCCTCAATGCAACTGGCGAAACGGACAACAGAAGGAGCGTGACGATCCGGACTGTTTTCCAGAAGACTGCTCCCATCCGCGCATCCACCGGCCTGCTTCACTCCCGGAGATGCCGGTGGGCAGCCACCAGACTTGCGAACAGCCCGATTGCAATACAGGCAGCAACAATCACCACAATCACCGGCAATGACAGGAACACCGGCGAAAAACTTCCGAACCAGTTCTGGAATGCCGTCTCGAATCTTGAAGCAACCGCCAGGTAGATGGCCCCCAGACTCCCGATCCCGAACAGGGCAGCAAGCAGGCCGCCGATCATCCCTTCGATCATGAACGGGATCCTGATGAACGAGTCGGTTGCGCCGACAAGACGCAATATGCCGATCTCGTCACGCCGGGCGAAAATCACCAGCTGGATCGTATTGGCAACCGCCCCAAGGGTGATGACCAGCAGAAACAGGCCCAGCAGCCCGCCTGCCAGTTCGATAAATGACAGGAGGGCGTCGTAACGGTCCACCCACCCTTCCCCATACTGAACATCCTCGACGATAGGGAATTTCCCGGCCCGTGCCGCCAGTGCTTTGATCGCTTCCGAGTTCCGGTATTCCGGCCGGATGGATATCTCCACGGAGGTGGGGAGGGGATTTATCGTGAGACCATCCAGAACCCCTGACATGGAGCCAAGATCCTGACGGAAGCGGCGCATCGCCAGTTCCGGAGAAACAAATTCAGCGGTTTCCACGGCAGGATCATTCTGGACTTCCATGATGAGCTGCGCTGTTTCTGCGGCGGCCGTCCCGTCACGGAGAAATGCGACAACCTGCAGTTCGCTGCCCCACCGCTCTACCAGCGAATTCAGGTTCCGGACGCACAGGAGATACCCGGAAAAAACCAGAACCATCATTCCAAATCCGAAAACGACCCGCAGATGAAGCCCAAGTTCCTCGCGGTAGTTCCGGATTGCCCGCAAAATGAAATACATCATCTGGTCAGGCCGGCAAGCCCGCCCCCATCACAATCCGGCCCTTTTCGATCCCGATGACCCGCTTCTGAAGCCGGTGAATCAGGTCCCGGTCATGGGTTGCCACCACCACCGTCGTTCCACGGGCATTTACGTCCTCGAACAGCGATATGATTTCCCGTGCGATTTCCGGGTCGAGGTTTCCGGTCGGCTCGTCGGCAATCAGAAGCACCGGACTGTTAATAAGCGCCCGCGCAATCGCTACCCTCTGCTGCTCGCCACCGGAAAGCTGCTGCGGGTAGTGATCCGAGCGATGGAGCAGATGCACAGCTTTCAGCATTGAAACGACCCGCCGCCGGATCTCGTCCGTCCGGGTGCCCAGAACTTCCAGGGCCACGGCGACATTTTCAAAGACAGTGCGGTTCTCAATGAGCTTGAAATCCTGGAACACCACACCGATGGAACGCCGCAGATAAGGAATGTTCCGCGGCGTCAGACGGGCAAGATTCACATTGTTGACGATAATCTGGCCCTGGGTCGCCTGCTCCGCAGCAAACAGAAGGCGCATGAGAGTGGTCTTCCCCGCACCTGACGGACCGGTGACGAAACAGAACTCCCCCTTTTCAATCCGGAGGCTCACATCCACAAGCGTGGGCTGCTCGCGGCCGTAACTTTTGCTGACGTGAAAGAGCTGGATCATTTGCTAGCCACGCCGCACCGCTCCCCGGCTACAAGAAGTACCTGATGCCAAACCCCAGAATGGTCTGGTTGACCCCGCCTGACCGGCCGGCCGACTGCCCCCCGTCATCGTCGTAATCTATCCGCAGATAACCGCCCTCGATAAAAAACGTCCAGTGATCCCCAACGTCAAAATTCCCGCCGCCCAGGACATCCAGCTGGAAAAACGAGGGATCCGGCCCGCCGTACAGCCAGCCCCCGCCTACATCAATAGCGAGGTAAGGCTGGAATACGCTTTTCACATCACGACCGACAAACGAGATCGGATGGATGAGAGCCCCGCCGGTGAACGAGGTCCCGGCGCGATAAGGGGGGTCCTGGTCTCCCGGACCAAAATTGTTCCATCGTCCGCGGAGCGTGAACTGGTCCTTTATCCTCAACGCAATGCCAATGGATCCTTCCAGCGTATCAAAGGCCTTGCCCTCGGCACGGCCCAGCTGGAGTTCTATCCCCGGTGCCAGTGCCGAAGCAGCCTGCAGGGGAGCAGCCGGAACCGTCAGCGCCATAAGTGCAATCGGGAAGATAAACCGGTATTTGAGAAACACGAGGGCACACTCCGTCAGACGGAACGTCAGTTATGCCCTCTCACAAGCCGGACCCATGAATATGGCCATTCTCCGGCTTCAGCGCCTTTCAGGCGCACCCTACCCGAACAGTCTGTGCGAACTCGTGACGAGTATCAACTCACTTGTAGGGCCAGCCCAAGGACAAGCCCGCTGCAAAACGGGTTTCCTTCTGGTTGTTCAGGACCGCCGGGTTGCGTTCCTGAACGAACTCCCCGTTCAACCGGAGCGCATAGGCCCTGATTTCACCGCCAGCAGCGAAGCCGTTGGCATTCACACCGCCCCGCAGTGTAAGCAGGAGACGGAATTCCAGTTCCAGTCCAAGTGAATACTTGTCCGACAGCTTGATTTCATCACGATTGATGTCGCGTACATCCAGCCCGAAGCTCAGTTTACCGACTTCAAACGGGACTGCGATTCCCAGACCCCAGTCGATGGTCATCGGAACGTCCGCACTACCCGCTACCAGGATACCATTGGCAACATCTGGCGACTGTGGCTTGAAGCGGGTACGTGCCACATCCTGGAACGTAAAGCCTGTGGCCACATAACCGTTCCGGATACCCCAAGGGGAAGCGTCCTCGTCATCATCCTGCATCAGCAGCTTGAAAGGGAGGCGTCCAGTAAAGCCGATATCCGATCCGGCCGAGAAATCTCCCGGGCCCTTAAACGGCTTGAAGAAATCCTTGTTGTAGGAAACGTCTCCATTGGCCACGACGCTTGCAGGCGTATCCGAGGTGCGGACATCAACACGGCTGATGAATTTCAGCGACATGCCGACATCAAGATATTCATCAAACACCCGGTAAGCCACTGTGGCAAATCCAGCATTATCTTCAACCCGGCGGAGGGCCGTAATATACGTAAACGGACCGGCAATTCCCTGATCCTCTACAATACCGTCGAGACGGTACAGGTAGGCATAGGCAAAACCGAAGACCCACTTTTTACCGTAGGGGAGTACAAGGTGGGCAATGTTGTCAGCCGAGAGGTAATAAATTTCACCTATCCGGCTCTGGAAAAACGTGTTGATTGAGGCCGCGTCAGCGCCTGGAAGGTCGACAGCATCCTGGACAAAACCAGGAGTATCGGAGTTGGTTTCCCCGCGAAAACCGATGATCGAAAACTGCCATTCAGGTACTGACGCAAGCCCCGACGGGTTATAGAACATTGAGTCATATGACCCGCCAACTGCCGTAAAGGCATTACCCATTCCGATTGCCCGCGAGGTTCTCGGGTTGATCGGCGCAGCCCGAAACGAGTTCCGGAGAAAATCCTGCCTCATGGTCAGCGTAGGATCCTGCGCAAAGGCTGGCTGTGCAAAGGCAAGCGATACGACACCCGCAATGAAAACACCTGCAAACCTGTTCAGACGTGACAGCATAAATCTCCGATGGCCTCCCCAAGGACCCCTAATCATGCCGGAGGGTAACCCGAATGCAAGTGATTGAAAACACTTGGCCGTGGCGCAGTCAATTTAGCCCGTGCCGCATGGACAACGCTAACAAACCCTACTGGATGGGGAAAGGGCATATCCAGCCAATTCTTTGGCCCAAGCGGAATGTCACCCAAAAGCATCCGCCCCGCAAGCATCAGCACATTCAGGACGCTGCCGTGCATTCCCCGCGACGCACCGCGTCATTCGCATCCGCAGCGCGCACCGGTTTAGACTTGCGGCATGGCTACAGCAGTGCCCTCAACCTCAACCGTCGTTGGACCAAGCGTTGAGTCCGGCAACACTACGACTTGCCTCATCAGCGGGGTTCTGAACCGTGCCGGATTCAAGGCCCTGAACGAAAGTGCTCCCGATGAAGTATGGAACACCATAGAGACAGTCGAACGCCAGCGAACGATCCAGCTCCAGTATATCCGGATCCTTGCCTACGCCGTTCCCAGTCTGCCTTTTGCCCTGATCTACAACAACGAGCTGATGTTTCTGATCATTGTCCCGGTCTGCATGGTGTTTCTGAATACCCTGAGCCTGGTTCTCCTGCGTAACGTTTCCTGGTTCCGCGAACTGAATGCCGGTCTTTTCGTTCTCGATCTTGTCATCACCGAAGCGTTTACCTGGCAGCACGGCGTTGTGACCAGTCACAGCATCCTGTTCATGCCGCTCATCATCATGGGGATGGTGATCTTTCTGCCGTTCCGCGTCTCTCTGACCCTGACAGCCCTGGTCACCATTTCACACCTTTATATCATTGCGGCCCAGGGTGCCGGGGATATTCCGCTTGGCAACCTGATCCGCCGGGCGACCATCAATCCTGAAACACTGGATGAGGTGCTTCGCCAGAAAGACCTCATACGGTCGTCTTTCATCTTTACAGCCGCTCTGTTCCCGGGGTCTTTCTTCAGCACCTACTGGGTTTTCAAGCTGCTCAGGCAGCGGGAACTTGAGCTGGCACGGTCCAATGCGCTGATCCGCCGCTACGTTCCTGCACAGCTGGTTGAGCACCTCCAGACTGATGGAGGCGAGCAGGCCACCCAGCATGTCCGGAAAAAGCTCGTGGTCTTTTTCTCGGACATCCAGGGTTTCACCCAGACCGCCGATCAGCTCGAAGCCGAAGAGTTTTCACGGGTATTAAACGAATATCTCGCCGAAATGACCCGCATTGCCGAAAAGCACGGCGGGACAATCGACAAGTTTATCGGTGATGCGATTCTGATCTTCTTTGGAGCACCCAGCGCCACCAATGACCGGGACCATGCGCTGCGATGTGTCCGGATGGCGATCGAGATGCAGGAGCGGATGACGGAGCTCGATCGCAAATGGTTCAACGAGGGAATCCAGGTACCCTTTAAGGTCCGGGTCGGCATTAATGCAGGAGTTGCCACCGTCGGCAGCTTCGGTTCCCCGGGACGCATGGACTACACGGTTATCGGCAACCAGGTGAATCTAGCCTCAAGACTGCAAACCCACTGTGAACCGGGCAAAGTTCTGATCAGCCACTCCGTCTGGG
>CAZSFB010000021.1:0-16153 GCA_964606035.1 uncultured bacterium
GGCGAAGTCCGACTCTGTGAAAATCAGGTCCGGCAATGCCTAATTCCCCTCGATGGCACGGAAAAAGTCGGCGGCGGCAACCCTGACGCGGTCGTTGCTATCAGACAGAAGTGGACGCAGATGCGGCAGCAACCTGGCAGGAGCCTCGGCTGCCTTCCTCGAAATTACCCGGAATGCGGCAATCCTGACCCGCCAGTCCTCATCCCTGAGGCCTACGACAACCACGTTTTCAGCTGGAGGGAACCCAGCCCGGACACCCAGTGATTCGATCAGGGCCAGCCGGACCTCGGGGTCACGATCTGCGAGTACCGCCTCCAGTGCGGCGATACGCTCTTCAAGGGCAAGGCGGGCCACCGCCTTCAGCGCGGAAATCCTGACCTGCGGAGCATCATCGCCCATTTTCTCTACCAGCACCGGGATCGCCCGCGGATCTCCTATCTCTCCAAGTGACTGGGCCGCTTCATACCGGACCCAGGGATTCTGGTCCTCCATCAGGATGAACTGGAGGGGTTCAACGGCGCGCTTGTCCCGCAACCGTCCAAGCACCTGGGCGGCCGCACAGCGGACATCTGGATCCTGGTTACCAAGAAGCAGTAGCGGAAGCGACCCCACGTGACGTTCATTGATCTGCGCGAGAGCGAAAACCGCAGCCCGTTTCACCTCGTTTGATGGATCCACCAGCAGCTTTTTCAGTGGCTCAATCGCCACCGGATCCTTCAGGGCTCCGAGAGCGGAGGCCGCCTGCGTACGGACTTCGGCAGAGGGGTTCCCGACCATTAAAAGCAGCCGCTCAAGTGCCCTGGCTCCATATCTGCCGAGTCCGGACTGGGCGGCACCACGCACGGTCGAATCCGGATGACCGAACAGGTCAAAAAGGACATCCATCGACGCGGGATCCCCAATGCGCCCGATTGCGTCGGCGACCGCGCGGACGATCTCCGGATCCTCTTCACCCAAAAGAAGCTCCAGTGCTCTCGCGGCATCCGGTGTCCGTACCTGAGCCAGCGCATCTATTACCAGCAGCCTGATGGCCGTATCCACCTCCATCAGGAGGGATACGAGTTCCGGGAGAGCCGGGGCCCCGATGGAAGCAAGTGCCGCAGCAGCCTCACGCTGTTCGTCGTCGTCGCATCCGCACTCTTCCCCTGATTCGCCACGGCGAAGGATATCGCAGAGCGGAGATACGAACTCCGCCGCACGAAAATGCCCCGCCAGATAAATGGCAGCACGCCGGATCGAAATATCCGGTGAACTCATCGCATACACTGCAACCTTGAGGAGATTCGCCCTCTCCCGCTCCTTGAACTCATGGGTACCCTTACGACTGATGATCGACGCGATGGCCTTCAGGGCGAGCTGTGCCAACTCCGCATCAGAAACAACAAATTCGTAAAGCTTCGGGAGCGATTTGGCCGAGCCTATCTGTCCAAGCGCGTCGAGAACCGCCGGCAGGGCCCAAATCTCCCCCCGCAGCATGTCCACCACCTTGTCCTCGACATCTGGCCCGCCGATCATGGAGAGAGCCTCCAGAGCCGCCGTCTGGACCCAGAGGGATTTGTCCAGCATGGGAATGATCTTTGGAATTGCTCGCGAATCACGGAGTTTCCCAATCGCGATCAGTACCTGGTAAACCGTGTTTTCGTCCGGATGCGAAAGGGCAGCTTCGAGAGCAGGCACCGCCTCGACGGAGCCAATCTCCCCGAGCGTCTCGGCAGCATATCTGACGACCTGTGCATCTGGATCCTTCAGGAGCCCGACAAGCGGTGCGATCGAGGGGGCCCCGATTCCGCGAATCGCCTCTATGGCCGCGGACCGGATCCGCGCATCGGAGTTCCTGAGCTTGTGAAGCAGGCCCATAACGGCTTCGGTTGATGGCATCATGAGGAGCGCCTGTGCGGCAGCCTGCCGCACCAGCCAGCCTTCGGTGTCGAAAATGGCAAGAAGTTCGGGCGTTGCCTGGACAGCACCCAGATTTCCCAGTTCCAGAGCCGCTTCCCGCCGGTGCTCAACATCACCGGATTTCAGCTGCTGGAGGAGTTCGTTCACTCGTGCTGTTTGGCCGGCGCCCGACACGGTTCGATCATGCTCCAGATTCGGCAAAAGTCTTGTGGTATTAACACTTTACGCCATACCCTTGCAACGCCAGCCCTGAACGGGTACGGGAAACGCTCCCGGGCCGGAAACGCTCTCAAACGCTGCCCAGGGAACTTCCCCGAAGGGACCTTCCTAGACTGTCCACCGTGGATAACTTCACCTCAAGACTTCTGTATCCGAACCTTCAGACGCAGGAATATCAGGCTATAGCCGGAGCACTTCTGGACGGCCGTACGCTCATCTATCCAACTGAGACCGGTTATGCGGTGGGCTGTGATGCACTCAATGCCCAGGCCGTTGAGCGGCTGTTCAAGGTAAAAAAGCGGGACCCGAGAAAATCCATGCTCGTACTCGTAAAGGACCGGAGCCAGCTCGACGAACTGGTGGCGAGCATCTCTGACGTCCACCGCCAGACCATGGACCGTTACTGGCCCGGACCGCTCACGATCATTTTCGACGCCCGGCCTGGGCATTTCCCGGAAAGCCTTTTGGCGGGTAAGCCACCGAACGTCGCGATCCGGATGTCAACGCATCCATTCACCCGGCGGCTTCTGCAACTGTTCGGGCGGCCTATCGTCTGCACCTCCGCGAACCTGACCGGCGAGGCGAACCCCACCAACCTTGCAACCATCACCGATTCCATCCTGAAAGGCACCGACCTCGTGGTTGATGCAGGCGAACTGCCGCCGACCCTGGGCTCCACAATCGTAAGAATAGAAAACGGCCTTGTCCGGGTGGTCCGCCAGGGAGACCTCTCTCTCGAAATGGGAAACTAGACATATGGCAACGATTTACCCCTTCCGCGCTATACGATACGCGGACTCACTGGAACTGGACCGGGTGGTGGCCCCGCCCTATGACGTAATTTCCCCCGAACAGCGGGCGGAGCTGGCATCCCGTGACGCCCGCAATGCCATCCACATAGAACTTCCAGAAGCCGAGGGTAGCGAAACCAAATATCAGACCGCCGCGAGAAAACTGGCTAGCTGGCGCCAGGACGGCTCGCTTATGCAGGACCAGAAGAGCTGTTTCTACCGCTACCGTCAGACCTTTACACCCCCGGGAACAGAATCATGCCTCTCGCGGGACGGCTTTTTCGCGGCCGTCCGGATTGAGGACTATGACCGTCGCATCGTACTGCCGCATGAAAAAACCCTCGACAAGCCCAAGGCTGACCGGCTGGACCTGATCCGGGCCACGCAGATGAACATTTCTCCGGTGTTCGGGTTCTTCAGCGATCCGGCTGGAGTAGTATTGAATGCCCTCGATGCGGCCACGCAGGCATCATCTCAGGCAACGATCGTCCGGCGGTTCACCGACGAATACGGAATCGACCATGAGGTGCGGCGGCTGGATGACGCCATTGCCAACTCCCGCGTTGTGACGGCTTTCTCGGATGTGAACATCTACATCGCCGATGGCCACCACCGGTACGGCACCGCCATCAACTACCGGAACGAATGCAGGGAAAAGGCCGGTTCCGCCCCGCAGGGGGCACCCTGGGAACGGGTCCTCATGTATCTGGCCCCGGCCACGCAGATGACGGTCCTTGCCTACCACCGGATGGCTTCCAACCTCCCCGGCTTCCAGTGGGCAAAGGCCCGCGAAGCGCTTGTTAACGATTTCCAGATCGAGCAGGTCGCAGATCTTGATGCGGCATTAAAGGCACTCAACGCAACCCCTGTGGAGCAGAACTCCTTTTGTCTTGCTGTACAGGGAGAGCCCGGCTTCCATCTCCTCAAGGCGAAGGACCCGGCCGCGATCCATAGACAGCTCCCGGCAGGGCTTCACCCGAGCCTCCAGAAGCTCGATGTGACCGTCCTGCACGAGTTCCTGCTGGCGAAGGAACTTGGCATCGATCAGAACGCTCTCGCCAGGGAAACCCACCTCTCCTATACGCCTGATGCCCGAAAAGTGGCCGCAGAAGTCGCAGCCGGTCGCCAGCAGCTCGGCTGCCTCCTTCGGCCGACGCTCGTCGAGCAGGTGCAGGAGGTCTCCAATGCCGGGCAGGTCATGCCGCAGAAATCCACCTACTTCTACCCGAAGCTCCCCACCGGCATTGTCTTCAATCCAGTCACCGAATAGTGGTTGTCATTTGCCTACCCGGCAAGGAAACGCTATGAGGCTGGCCACTTCGGACCGCCTGCGTATGCAGCCGCCGGAGTTGTGACCCCATCGTCTAGCCAGGTCAGGACGCCAGGTTTTCATCCTGGTAACGCGGGTTCGAATCCCGCTGGGGTCGCCATCCTTCTCTCCTCTCCATATCACCCAATAAACATCGATAGCGTTGATCCCCGAAACGGCTGTTGCATGGCTGACCGTGCTGCATCCTGTGCCTTGTCCTTATTCATGTTGCTATTAACGGGGATTAACCATTGCCTGTGATACGGATACCCATCCCCGACGGCCTCGCAGCGAACTCCGCATGGATCGTATACAGTATCCCGTCTGTAACAAGGCCCTGATTTGTGCATACTAGTCCCGGAAGCGGGCATTCGCCCCGCCAGGAGGTCCCCTCGATGAAAGGCAAAATCTGCATTATCACGGGCGCGAACGCCGGTATCGGCAAGGAGACGGCCGTCGAGTTGGCGAAAAAAGGCGCCACGGTGGTTGCGATCTGCCGGAACCCGGAGAAAACCGCCCCTGCCCTTGAGGAGATCAAAACGAGGTCAGGAAGTAGCGACGTGCACGTTCTTTATGCGGATCTTTCGTCGCAGAAACAAGTGCGCCGTGTGGCGGAGGAGTTCAAGGCAAAATACCCGCGCCTCGACGTGCTGGTGAACAACGCGGGCTTCATACAGCCGAAAAAGCAGCTCACCGAAGACGGTATAGAAATCCAGTTTGCCACCAACCACCTGGCGCCGTTCCTGCTCACGAACCTGCTGCTCGACCACCTGAAGAACAGTGCTCCGGCCCGTGTGGTGACGGTCTCCTCCGCCGGACACCTTATGGGGCACATGAACTTCGAGGACCTGGACTGCTCAAAACGGTTCAACCAGTGGCGCGCCTACTGCAATTCGAAACTCGCGAACATTCTGTTTGCGCGGGAACTGGCGAAAAGGCTTGAAGGAACGGGGGTGACCTCGAACGCGCTCCACCCCGGGGCCGTTGCAACCAACTTCCTCAACTCCCAGTTTGCGCTGGTCCGCATGGTAGGGAACCTGTTCATGATCAATGCCGAGAAAGGCGCAAGGACCTCCGTGTATCTGGCCAGTTCTCCGGAGGTGGAGAGTGTCACCGGGGAGTATTTCGCGAACTGCCGGAAAGCTCGCGCCAAGGCCGAGGCAGGCGACCCCGCCGTCATGATGCGGCTATGGGAAGAAAGTGCGAAGCTCACCGGACTGAGTGCCTGATCCCGCAGCAGTCAGTGGTAGCGGCTGCCGTTTAGTCGGCTATAGTTCTACCCCGTGGGTTCCAGACTGCCAAAAGCAACTGTGCTCCGGGTGTTGCAGGGAGTGATCCCGGCAATCGTCGTGGCCACAAGCGGAGAACCGCCTGCACCAGCCGTACCCGCGGAACTGCCTGCATGGGCGGTCGTCAGGGCAGAATCATCATTCATCCGGAAACTTCCAGACGTGAAATCCGCCGCTATCGGGATACTGCGAGCCGGCGATTCCGTCATTGTCCAGGAGTGTCATCCATCCTGCGCTGACCAGGCAGCCTGGGTCAGGCTCCAAGGTGACGGTTTTGTCCGCAATGCGGTCCTGAAACGCGTAGAGGTTCCTCCGCCACAGCCTGAGGGGGTGTTCCACCTGCCCTATTGGTATGGACGGGTCCGCAGCAAGAGTGCTGTTTTCCGGGACAAGCCCGCCGATCTTGCGAAGGAAAAAACGAAGGAACCAGTGGGCACAATGATTGCCATGATCCCGGACCGGGAACTTCACGAAAACGGGTGGTTCCGGCGCATCGACGGAACCTTCGTGAAAAGCAGCAGTATCGCCCGCATCGAACCGTACCCCTTTTCAGGCGTCCAAAACCCGCAGCTTCCGCTGGCCTTCACCCTGAGGAAGGTCAAAACCTCCAACGGGAAGACACTTGACCGGCACACTCCGTTGCCAGTCATGGGAACTGATACAAAGGGAAGTATCGTTACCAGCACGGGCACCATTCCCCGTTCCGCTCTCCGGATTGCGGCGCACCGGAGCCGACCGCCAGGCACTGGGGCTGCCGCAAAGTGGGTCCATGTGAACCTCCGCGAGCAGACCCTCGTGGCGTACGAGGGTGACACGCCGGTTCTCGTCACGCTTATCTCGTCCGGCAAGGACGAAACCCCAACGCCGGAAGGGCTCTTTGCCGTCTGGCAGAAGGCCCGTCATGAGCCGATGCGGGGCATGGGAGATGACCCGTATCTTGTGGAGGAGGTCCCCGACATTCTCTTTTTTTCGGAAGGGATCGCCCTGCACGGAGCTTTCTGGCACAGCCAGTTCGGTACCCAGGTAAGCCACGGCTGCATCAACCTCGCCGTGAAGGATGCCCAATGGCTGTTCAACTGGAGCCCGCCCGATCTGCCCGTTGGCTGGCACTCGATCATTCCGGATCTCTCAGGCCACCTGTCCATCACGGTCCTCGTGGAAAACACGGCGCCGGCGAAGCTACCCCGTGTCCAGCCCGGCACAGAAGACGCATCCCGGCCTCTGAACTGAAACGGGAAGCCGGATGGCTCCCCGTTTCAGGTTTCAACAGGCAAAGGTTTCAGCTGCAGCCGCTGGTGGAACCGCAGGTGACACATTTCAGGCAGGTGCCGTTGCGGACCAGCGTCAGCGCGCCGCACTCGCCGCACGGATCACCTTCGTAGCCCTTCGCCCGGGCCTCGGAGACCGCCGCCCGTGTGGGCCGGCCACCGGTGGCCGTGCCGGACATCTTGTATCCGCGGGCCGGCTGCGCTGACGACGATACGCCGCCGCCCGCGTCCACCGATGCTTCCCGGGGGAGATCATAGCCCTTCGAATGGCCATTGCCGCCATCTTCGCCAGGACGGTCGAGTTGCGGCCGGTCTTTTCCGATGAGGGGAATCTGCTCGGGGTTCAGGCTGTCGAGCATCCGCTCGCGCTCCTCGACCACTTCCTCCTCCTCGAAACCCGGCTCCTCAGGTCTACGGATCGAGTCGCTTCTCAGGTCGTCGGGCTGTACCTGCGCCAGATCGTTCCGGTCCAGATAGCTGATGGCCAGTTCGCGGAAAATGTAGTCCACGATGGAGGTGGAAAGCTTGATCCGCTCGTTGCCCTGTACCATGCCGTTGGGCTCGAACCGAGTGAAGACGAACGCTTCCACGTATTCCTCCAGCGGTACACCGTGCTGGAGACCCAGCGACACGGCAATGGCGAAACAGTTCATCAGGCTCCGGAAGGCCGCGCCCTCCTTGTGCATGTCGATGAATATCTCGCCAAGTGTGTTGTCCTCATATTCACCGGTCCGTAGATAGACCTTGTGCCCGCCAACGACCGCTTTCTGGGTATAGCCACGGCGACGCGTCGGGAGCAGGTGCCGTTTGCTGCGGTAGAGGTAGCGGTGAACGATCTTCTCCGCCACGCGCACGGGCACTGGCTCCTCTGCCACCCGCTCTTCCATCTCTGTCTCGTCCTCGAACAGGTCGTCTTCAGTGGTCGCATTGAGCGGCTGCGAGAGCTTCGACCCGTCCCGATAGAGGGCGATGGCCTTCAGCATGAGCCGCCAGGACTTCGTGTAGCAGTCCTTCACGTCCTCGACCGTTGCCTCGTTCGGCATGTTGATGGTCTTGGAGATGGCCCCGGAGATGAACGGCTGGGCGGCCGCCATCATGTGCAGATGGGCCTCATACTGGATGAACCGCTTGCCGGTCCGCCCACACTTGGTGGCGCAGTCAAACACGGCGTAGTGCTCGGGCTTGAGGTGCGGGGCACCTTCGATGGTCATCGTGCCGCAAACGTAGTTGTTCGCGTCACGGATCTGCTCACGGGAGAAGCCAAGGTGCTCAAGCATGCTGAACGACGGGTCAGCCAGCTGCGCATCGGTCACACCTAGTGTCTCCTTGCAGAACTTCTCGCCGAGGGTCCAGCGGTTAAAGGCGAAGGAGATGTCGAAGGCGGAATCAAGCGCCTGCTCGATGGCCGCGATCTGCTCCGCGCCAAACCCCTTTGCCTGCAGTGCCGCCGGGTTGATGTGCGGTGCGCCGCCCAGAGAGCCACTGCCGCGGCAGTAGTTGACGATATCGCGGATTGCCTCCTGCGAATAGCCAAGCCGCTTCAATGCCAGCGGGACCGACTGGTTAATGATCTTGAAGTAGCCGCCACCGGCCAGCTTCTTGAACTTCACAAGCGCAAAATCAGGCTCGATACCGGTCGTGTCACAGTCCATGACGAGGCCGATGGTGCCCGTCGGGGCAATCACGGTCGTCTGGGCGTTCCGGTAGCCATGCTTCTCGCCCTCCATGAGGGCCTCGTCCCACGTGCGGCGGGCAGCCTTCAGGAGGTAGTCGGGGCAGTGTTTCGGGCTGATGGCAACCGGGGACACCGTGAGGTCTTCGTATTCGCCCTTGTCCACGTTGTAAGCAGCACGCCGGTGGTTGCGAATAACCCGGAGCATGGCCTCGCGGTTCTTTTCGTAGCCGGGGAACGGCCCGAGTTCCTTCGCCATCTCGGCCGACGTGCGGTAGGAAACCCCCGTCATGATGGCGGTGATCGCGCCGCAGACGGCGAACGCCTCTGCCGAATCATACGGGATGCCTGCCACCATGAGCAGCGTTCCCATGTTGGCGTAGCCGAGACCGAGTGTCCTGAACTTGTAGGACAGTTCCGCGATGCGGCGGCTCGGGAACTGAGCCATCAGCACGGAGATTTCCAGAGCCACGGTCCACAGACGGCAGGCATGCTCATAGGCCGCCACATCGAACTTGCCTGTCTCCGCGTCGTAGAACTTCATCAGGTTCAGCGAGGCGAGGTTGCAGGCCGTGTCGTCCAGAAACATGTATTCCGAACACGGGTTGCTGGCGTTGATGCGGCCGTCCGCCGGGCAGGTGTGCCATTCATTGATGGTCGTGTCGTACTGGACACCCGGGTCGGCGCAGGCCCACGCGGCATAGGCCACGTCGTCGTAAAGCTTTCTCGCCTTCACGGTCTTCACCGGCTTCTTTGTGGTCCGGCTTGTGAGGTTCCAGGGGCCGTCGGCCTCAACCGCCTTCAGGAAGTCGTTCGAAAGACGCACGGAATTATTCGAGTTCTGTCCGCCTACCGTCGCGTAGGCAGCAGAATTCCAGTTCGTATCGAAAACAGGGAACTCGATGGACGTGAAACCCTGCTCGGCGAGTTGCAGGACCCGGACAATGTAGTTGTCCGGAACCCCTGCCTTGCGGGCCTCACGAACGGCATTACGCAGGTCGCGGTTCGCCTTCCGGTCGAACTTCTCGGCCTCCACCGGCCATTCATGGGCCGCCTTGATCACGGCGTTCAGGTGTTTGTTGCAGAGGGCAGAACCGGCTACCAGCGAGGCAACCTTCTGTTCCTCGATCACCTTCCAGTTGACGTATTCCTCGATGTCCGGATGATCGATATCCACAGTGACCATCTTCGCCGCGCGGCGCGTGGTGCCGCCCGACTTGATCGCACCGGCCGCCCGGTCGCCGATCTGGAGAAAGCTCATCAGGCCCGACGATCGTCCGCCGCCGGAGAGCTTCTCGTTCGAGCCGCGGATGGCCGAGAAGTTGGACCCGGTGCCAGAGCCGTACTTGAAGATACGGGCCTCGCGGATCCACAGGTCCATAATGCCGCCTTCGTTCACCAGATCGTCGTCAACCGACTGGATGAAGCAGGCATGCGGCTGCGGGTGCTCGTAGGCCGAGCGGGAGCGGGTCATCTCGCCGGTCTTCGGATCCACATAGTAGTGGCCCTGGGCCGGGCCGTCGATTCCGTACGCCCACTGAAGCCCCGTGTTGAACCACTGGGGGGAGTTGGGTGCGCCGAGCTGTCCAGCGAGCATCGCACAGAACTCCTCGTAGAAGATCCGGGCCTCTTTCTCCGTGTCGAAGTAGTTGTGGCGGAACCCCCAGTAGGTCCAGCAACCGGCTAGGCGGTGGAACACCTGCCGGGCGTCGGTCTCGCCGCCATAACGCTGCGAGGGGTCAATCTTCGCGAGACCTTCCTCATCGGCGACGCTGCGCTGGACCCACTCCGGAATGCCGTCGGCGGGGACCGGCTTGAGAAGCTTCGGCACACCCGCCTTGCGGAAATACTTCTGGGCGAGAATGTCGACGGCGACCTGGGACCAGTCCTCGGGAGCCATAATGTCGTTCATCTCGAACACGACTGAGCCATCAGGATTGACGATCTTCGAGGTTCGCGGAACGAACTCGATTCCGTGGTATGGACCCTTGTTATCCGAAGTGAACCGGCGCGTGAACTTCATTTCGACCAACACTCCCCAGGAACAGAAAACCCTGGCTCAATTAGCCCCCGAACAACACCACCCCGGCAGACGCAGACAGACCGGCGCGCCCGTCCCTTATTCTGTCACATCAGGATTAATCCTCGATTGACAAAACTCAGGGAGGACCTGCCTCCGCACCTTCCCAATTCAGCCCTCAGGAATGGTCGGAACGGACCTGTCGGGACCTGGCCCAAAACCGTGCTGTCAGGAGACGTTTTCCCTCTTCGCCTCTACCCGGAGACCCCTGAACAAACGCGACAGTTTCGCCTGCCGTTGTGATTTGCTCCTTTAACCAGATCGTCTTGTGCTTGTCAACGAAAAACCACTAGATGTTGTGCCATATATGGAAGTATCGGTACTACATATGGGCATAAGCTGGGAATTGGGTGGGGAGAAAACTGGGGCAAAACCCGTTTGGCCAGACCTAAGCCATTGGAATCCGTCCGCTTTACCCGCTGCGTCAGGCATCCACATCCGAGGGATAACCTAGCCTGGATTTTGTGGACAAAACCGGGTTTGTATTATGAGCCGGCCGATGCTTCGACGATCTGAACGCCTGCCGGCTCACCACCATACTGATAGAACACGGCCATAAAATTGATCGTCGTGTTATTGCCGACATTCATATTGCTGTTATTGGCACCGAGCTTGCGCTGAAGTTCCGAATCAAGATCCTTGGGATCGGTCTTCTGCAGCCGGTCAATGCTGATCACATTGCCCGCATAAACCATTTTCTCCTGAAGCGTGGCACCGGTGCTGTCCACCATCCGGAGTTTCACGCGCAGGAAGTTCATAGGCACTCCACTGCGGTTCACCATCTTGCCCGTGACAACGTAGATCACCTCCCCCGCCAGGTTCGTCACGGTGTAGTTCTGGTCGACTCGTGCCTCGATCTTGGGAGCGGGTTCCGGAAAATCCCGGTTGGTGACCGGGAACGGAACGGCATCACGAATGCGGCGGGCATTTTCAATAGATATCCCCGGCAGGCTTTCCGGAACGAATTCAACGGCCGCCCGGAAGCCAAGCACCAGAACAATGGCAACAGCGACAGTGATTCCCGCGACCACACCGGCGCCGGGGCCTCCCTCACCCTTGACAACCTTCTTGCGGCGCGAGGGTTCTCCCGCGCGGCTGAGGAACTCGAGCGTCTTCGTGTCACCGGTATCCAGTTCAAGTCCCGATCCGCCACCGGCCGGAGGCGGCGGGGGCGCATCGTCAAAACCGGAGGCCGCACTGGAGGAAATCAGCGAATCAAAGCTGTCGTCTCCCTCCTTTTTCTTTTTGCCTGATGGCGGTGGCGGAGGGGCGTCAGCGAATACATTTCCAAAACCTTCACGCTCAGTGTCCAGCTCGATATTGCCGGAGAACTGGAAACCGTCTCCCTCTTCTTCCCCGGCCGGGGGCTCCGGTGGAGGAGGCGGCTTCGGTGCGGCCTTGGGTTTGGGTGGCGGAGGCGGCGGAGGTGGTGGCGCAGCAGGTTTCGGTTTCGGAGCGGCCGGCCTGGGCGGAGGCGGCGGCTGGGATGCAAAGAGATCATCAAGCCCGTCACCCGCCGGAGCAGCCTTTGGCGCCGGTTTCGGAGCGGCTTTGGGTCCGCCCGTCTTTTTCGACGGTGGTAACGGGCCATCGGTACCCGCCGAGAAGAAATCAGACAGGTCATCGTCCACAGGCGGCTGTGCGGCCTTTTTGGGCGGCGGGGGCGGAGCGGCAGCAGAAACCGGCTTCGGTGCAGGGGGCTTCGCTGGTGGAGGTGCCGCCTTGGGCAGCTGGGATTTCGTGGACACATCCGCAAAATCGTCGAAGTTGAAGTCCTTGAGCCCAGGCCTTTTACCGCCAGCTTTCTGGTTGCCGGTGTTTTCAGCCGCGGTTTTGGGTGCAGGCGGACCGGAAGCCGCGTCAGCTGCCCCGTCTTCCTTTTTCACCGTGAAGACGTTCGCGCACTTGGCGCAACGGATCTTGACGCCCTTGGCAGTTACCTTGTCATCGGCCAGCTTGAACTTGGCCTGGCAACTTGGACACTGAACAATCATGAGACCGGAAATCTGTCCCTTGGCATTGTGACCGCTACACTTAAAACCGCACTTCGGTCTCTCCACTTTTGAAGAAACCCGGCAGCGGTCCAGCAATCCTCACCGTAATCGAATATCCACCAGATGTGGCAATACAGTATAGTCGCAAAAACATCTGAAATTCCAATGTATTTTCCATTTGACGGGCATCCGAGATGTTTCTTGACGCACCGCGGTGATCCGTGTTATCCACATTCGGTTTGCCGGTCTCAAAATGTTTCGAGAGGAAACGTTTTGTCCACCATCAGAGGGGTTTCCCAGTTTTTATCAAACGGGGTTTGACCCGGACCGTCAGATTGTTCTTTATATTAATTCATATGCAGCCCATTTCTTAGCGGGCATGGGCTGTCCGGACACAAGTGAGTTCAATTACATGAGTGAAATTAAGTCTGCGACGGAAACAGCGGAAACCCGGCAGCGTATCATCAAGCGGTATCCCAACCGAAAGCTGTACGATACGGAGCAGAGCTGCTATGTAACGCTGGATGAGATTGCCAGCATGGTGAAGGCCGGTGTTGATGTCCGGATCATCGACAACAAGACGAACGAGGACATCACGTCGGTGACGCTCGCGCAGGTTCTCTTCGAGGAAGAAAAAAAGAAGAAAAGTATCCTTGGCCTGAACCTTCTCCGCAAGCTGATTCAGGACAGCCAGGATTTCGTCCAGCGGGGCCTCACCGAGGCGCAGGACCAAATTCACCAGGTCCGCGAGGAAACCGAGAAGCAGCTCCAGAAGGTCTTCACCCGGAGCGACGTAAAGCTCGACGACATGAAGAACCTGGTGAGCGAATTTCTCTCGAGCCGCCAGAAGAACATTGAAACCTTCCAGAAGTCCCTGGACGAGCGCATCCGTTTCTGGATCGAAAAGGTCCAGCAGGATGAAAATGCCGGCACTGACCGCCAGTCGCTAGAAGCCGAGATCCAGACGCTCCGCCAGCGGCTTGCTGACCTGGAGACCAAGCTGACGAAGCTTGGCCCGGCCGACTAAACCCGTCCATAGCATCTTACGTATACAGAGAGGGGCGCCTGAGGCGCCCCTCTCCAGTTCCGGTGCCTCCCCGGCCCGCCTTCAGGCAACTGGCGGCTGCGACAATGACGGTCCCTTCAACTTCAGATAAATGTAAGCTCCGCCCGCATAAAAGAACGGCAACGCCAGAAAGCTGCCCAGCGGAACGAGGCTTGCCGCCACGGCAATCAGCCCGAGCACGAGCGATGCAAGAAAGACCGGCCAGAACTGGCCCTGAACCAGTTCGCGGCTCTGGCTTAGGGCATCAATCACGCCGGTCTCGGGGTTGTCAGCCTTGACCTGGAATGCCATCGACCAGATCACGGCCAGATAGACTCCCGGAATCACCAGCAACACAAAGCCGAAGCTCACGCCGACAGCGATAATTACCAACAGGCCCAAGGAACCAAGAAACCCGTCAAACCCCTGGAAAAGGTCGCCAATCTCGATCCTTTCACCACGAAGTGCACGGATGCACAGCCGGTACATCCCGGTAACGGCGGCTGGAATCAGCAGCAACGTAATCATCATGGCAAAGGCGATGAGCCCCGCGACAAACAGGGTGATGAAGTTGTCCTTGTACACCTCGAAAGACGTGTTCACCATCTTTCCGATTTCGAACCTGGCTTCGCTCACTTGATCTCCCTCCATTGGCGGTTGTGTGCGGGAAGTTTACCACAACCTGCAGCGGCAGGACTTCAAATCCCAAATTGTCACAGGCGCTCGTCCAGGGGCTCCGCGCAGTCTCCCTCGCATGCCCGCAGAAGTTCCGTAATGGTTTTCCCGAAAACGGGATGGACCCAGCCGGGGGCCATATCGTGCAGGGGTTCCAGGACAAAGCGCCGTTCCGGTATGCCCGGGTGTGGCACGGTTAGTTCTACCGAGTCCATCACCAGCCGGTCCCAGAACAGGATATCGAGATCAATGGTCCGGTCCGAATAAGGCCCACCTGACCGGGGGCCACGGGGCGGCCGGCCCATCGCCTGCTCAATGTCCCCGAGAATCCGGAGGAACTCCAACGGAGCGGCGGAGCTGCCCACCTGGATGGCGGCGTTCAGAAATGGTTCTGAACCCGGACCCATCCGGTAGGGGGCCGTTTCATAGATGCGGCTTTCCTTCTGGAGTTCAGCGCCAGTCCGCTCGACGATCTCACTGACGGCACGACGCAGGTTCGCAAGCCGGTTCCCCACGTTGGACCCGAGCCCGACGAACACAGTGGCAATCACGATTCCATTTCCCCGCCCGGTACGGGGGCAGGCGGATTACTTTGACGCGAGGGCCTTCTCGATGCGGCCGAAAGCTTCTTCCATCCGCTCGACCTCGACTGTCAGGGCAATGCGGAAATAACCCTTGCCTGCATCACCGAAGCCCGACCCTGGCGTCACAACCACGCCGGCTTTCTCGATGCAGAAGTCCGCGAACTTCACATCGTCGTCATTGAATCCGTCCGGGACCTCGGCCCAGATGAAGAATCCTGCCTTGGGACGCGCCGCCTTGGCGCCAATCCGTTTCAATGCCTGCATCGCCGTGTTCCTGCGGCGCTTGTAGAGACGGCGGAGTTTCTCTACCGATTTGAAATCGGAACGGAGTGCGGCAGCGCCGGCGCGCTGGATGGCATTGAAGGCTCCGGAATCGACGTTGGTCTTGACCTTGCCGAGCCCCGCGATGAGCTGCTCGTTGCCGGCAGCCCAGCCAATTCTCCAGCCGGTCATGTTGAAGGTCTTGGAGAGGGAGTGGAACTCGATGGCCACGTCCTTGGCTCCGGGTGTCTCGAATATCGAGAGGGGCTTTTCCATCTCGTCGTAGTAGATCTCCGAGTAGGCGCAGTCGGTCATAATAACCGTGCGGGTCTTGTGCGCCCACGATACCAGTTCGGAGAAGAACTCCTGTGTCGCCGTGGCACCGGTCGGATTTGACGGATAGCAAAGGTAGATGAGTTTCGCCCTGGCAGCGACATCATCCGGAATACGGCGGAGGTCAGGGAGCCACTTGGACGATTTGGAAAGCTTCGCTTCGTAAACCTCGCCACCGGCAAATCCCACGGCGGTTTTACCGACCGGGTATCCTGGCGAGCAACAGATCGCCAGATCACCGGGGTTGATAAAGGCCAGCGGGAAATGGGCAATGCCCTCCTTGGACCCGATCAGCGTGATGATTTCGGTCGCCGGGTCCATGGTCACCCCGAACCGGCGTGCCATAAACTCGCCCGCAGCCTCACGGAAGTCCTGGGAACCTTGATAAGAAGGATACTGGTGGGTCGAAGGATCTTTGGCGGCTTCGGCCAGCGCCTTGACGATGAATTTCGGCGTCGGCTGGTCGGGATCACCGATGCCCAGACTGATGACATCGACACCCTTCTTGCGAACCTCGACAATCTTCTTGTCAATCCCCGCAAAAAGGTAAGGCGGCAGGTCCTTGATCCGCTTGGCCAGTTCAAACTGCATGCATCTCTCCCAAAACCCGGCCGGAAACGGATTCACCTGTCACCGGCGGCAGGCTCCATCAGGCGCCTCTGCTCAGAGGACACCCCTCAGGGCCTGAATTTAATCTTATGGCTATAGACTAGCCCAGCGGCGGCGGGCAAGAA
>CAZSFB010000022.1:0-6111 GCA_964606035.1 uncultured bacterium
TCCCTCTGCGCTGGAAGCGGTTGTGGTCCGGGTCGCCGACGAAGACTCCCTCGGACGATCCCAGCCCGGCATGGGCGTGGAATTCATCAGGATGGATACCACCAGCCGCAAGCTGCTTGAGGAATATCTGAAGGCTAACCTGCCGTCACTGGTCGAGGAGAAACGTGGCTGTTGACAAGGTCAAACTGAAGGACGAGGCGCTGAAGCTTTTCCAGAAGGGAAAGTTCGACAAGGCGCTTGAGAAGTACCGCGATGTTCTCAAGGTGGACAAGCGGGACGACCGGTCCATGATGAAGCTCGCGGAGTGCTACAAGCGTCTCAACAAGCGAGCCGAAGCCATAGCCGTCCTCACGCAACTTTCCGATTTCTATGCCCGTTCCGGCTTCCTGCTCAAGTCAATTTCGACGCTCAAGATGATCCTCGAGATCGACAAGAACCACCAGAGTACGCTCGATATGCTCGCCGAGCTCTATTCGAAGCGTGGAATCGGCGGTCCCACGACATCGGCCCCGCCGGCCGCTGCTGCCGCTACTGCGGCGGCCGAAGAAACCGGAAGCAGTCTTCCCGAAATCACCTCCGGCCCGGCCGCCGGAGCGGAGGAATCCGAACCAGAAGACACCTCCGAGGTGGTGTCCGTGGAGGCGGTGGATGAGGCCGCGCCGGAATCCGTTGCACCGGTCCAAACCGATACCTCTGATCTAGATACCGGTGCCGAGCCCGACTCGGCGGACATTCTCGAAGCCATCGAGCCCGCCGAGGAACAGGGACTTCCGGAAGTCCCACTGTTCTCCGAACTCCCGCCCGAGGAGTTCAAGGCACTCATTGACAAGTGCCATTTCCGCCAGTTCAAGGCGAAAACCCGTATCATCCAGGAAGGTGATCCCGGCGACTGTTTCTACGTGATCGTCTCTGGCGAGGTGCTCGTCTACCGGAAGGCCCCCGACGGGACCACCCGGCGGCTCGCCACGATCAAGGAGGGCAAGGAAGGCTCCTTCTTTGGCGAGTTTGCCGTGCTCACCAACTCGGAGCGAAAAGCATCCGTGGGCGCGCTCACCGACGTGGAAGTGCTGGAGATCAACAAGGCGGACCTGGACGAACTGGGCGCGAAGCACCCGAAAATCCTCGAGGTGCTCTGGGATTTCTACAAGAAGCGGATCCTCGCGAACCTGTTGCTCCAGTCACCGCTGTTCCAGCCGCTTTCCATTGATGACCGGAAATCGCTTGTCTCGAAGTTCACGATGGAAAAGAGCTCCCGCGGAACTGTTATCCTGAAGGAAAGCACTGACGGAGACGGCCTCTATCTTATCCAATGGGGTGAGGTGGAAATCTTCATTACAGACCCGTCCGGCACGGGTGAGGTGACAATCTCGAATCTCTCGGAAGGTTCCTTCTTCGGCGAGTATTCGCTGGTGAAACACACCGTCTGCTCGGCCTCGGTCCGGGCGCTCACCGACTGCATCTTCCTGAAGCTGCCCAAGAAGGCCTTCAACGAGATGATTATGACACATCCGCAGATCCTGGAAGTCATCATGAGCTACGTCGAACAGCGTGAACGGGAGACCCAGGAAACCAAGGATTCGCTCGCCCGCCTCGCCGCCAAGAAGTAGAATCCCGGCCGCCCGTCCATTGCCAGCGGAAATCCGTCCGGTCATATAGGCCGCATGAGCGCCACCGCATCAGAAGACGGCAGACTGGTTATCGGCAAATATTCGTTCACCTCCCGGCTCATCGTCGGCACGGGAAAATTCACGGACCTTGAGACCATGCGCTCGGCCCACACAGCCTCCGGTGCCGAAATGGTAACAGTCGCCGTCCGGCGGGTGAATCTCCAGCGCGGCGCCGGCGATGTCCTCGACTTCATCGATCCCGGAAAGTACACGCTGCTTCCCAATACCGCGGGCTGCTTCACGGCAGAGGAAGCGATCCGGTATGCCCGGCTGGGCCGCGAGGCCGGCATGAGTGATCTCATCAAGCTCGAAGTGATCGGCGACCGGGAGACCCTCTTCCCCGACAATGAGGAAACAGTAAAGGCAGCGAAAGTCCTCGTCTCCGAGGGGTTCACCGTCATGCCTTATATTTCGGATGATCTGATCACCGCGAAAAAACTGGTAGATATCGGCTGCCCAGTCGTGATGCCGCTCGGTGCCCCTATTGGCTCCGGGCTCGGTATCCGCAATCCGTTCAGCATCCGGATCATTCGTGAGCAGGTAAAGGTTCCGGTGATTGTGGATGCAGGAATCGGCACTGCGTCCGATGCTGCCGTGGCAATGGAACTGGGTGTGGACGGCCTGCTCGTGAACACTGCCATCTCGGCGGCAAAGGATCCGGTACGGATGGCCGAGGCGGTGAAACTGGCAACACGCGCCGGACGCCTCGCATATCTGTCCGGACGGATGGGCAAGAAGCTCTACGCCAATGCCAGCAGCCCCTTCGATGGAATGATCGGTTAACAGAATGTCTGCCCGGAAATCTGTGCGGCAATACAACAAGTCCATCCTAGAAATCCCGAGACTTTATCTGATCGGGACCATTGTGGAGATTCCGGTTCCGCTCGCCCGGAAGCTCGTTCGGGTCTCCGCAAACTCTGCGGTACCGTTTGCCATCCAGCTCCGTGACCTGGCTGCCACCGACCGTGACCTTTACGAACATGGCCGCAAGCTGGCGAAGATCGCTCCTCTGTTTGTGAACGGCCGCCCGCATGTGGCACAGGCGGTACGGGCCGCTGGTGTGCACCTCGGATTGCACACTCTCCCCGTGGCAGATGTCCGGAAATTTTTCCCGGCACTGAGGACCGGATTTTCGGCCCATTCGGCGGCGGAACTGAAGGCGGCGGCAGGCGCCGATTTCGCACTGCTCTCACCGTTCGCCAGGCCGATCAGCAAGCGGGCCGACAACCGCCGGCCGCTCGGAGCCGCCACGTTCAGAAAACTGGCGGAGAAAAGCCCCGTTCCGGTGCTTGCTTTAGGCGGGATCACTCCTGCCAACGCTCCGGAAGCCCTTCACTCGTGGGCTGCTGGAATCGCCGTGAGCGGCACCGTATTCAGCTCTTCCGATCCGGTCCGGGCGTTCAGCAGGCTGATCGAAGTGCTGGATTAAAAAGGAACCGGGGCCCATCACGGAGCCCCGGTCCTGAACTGCCAGACTGCTTTTTACTTTGCGTACACTAGCCCCTGCGTACCATCAGGCAACTCTCCGACCGGTGTGGTTTCACCGGTCGCTGTATCAACCGTCACCAGCGTTGCTGGCATGTTTTCACCTGACCGGTTCTTCTCTACGCCATACAGCGTGTCACCAATAAATGCGATCCCTTTCAGGGAGTCCCCGGTATCGGAGTTCAGTGTCAGGTCGTCCGTCTTCGTAAATACGCCAGTACTGACATTCATGGTGCCGAGGATATTGTCGCTGTCGTAGGAGGTCGCCCATACCGTTCCATCCGGCGCCTGCGCAACTCCATTTCCTTCGTAGGAGCCGAGATCGTCGTTCCCCTCGCCCACTAACTCCACAAGGCCTGTTTCCAGATCAACGGTTATCAGCCGGTTTTCGATATCGTCACCCAAGGCATCGCTGGCGGATACGAACCCATAGAGTGTACCATTAATGAATGCCGCACCGGCGATATCCCAACCGTCGTTGCCGTCTTCATCCTCCGGCACTCCAAGACTGGTGCCATCACCAGTTTCGGTATCAATGACAATCACCCGCCGGCCATCATCGTCGTCGTCCGATGTGAAACCATAAAGGGTACAATCCGGCCCCACGGTAAGGGCGGCAATTGCATAGCCGATTTCACCGACCACATCCGAGTCTCCCGTTTCCGGATCAACGATATAGAGATTTCCCCGCTGTCCGCCGCTACCCTGGGCAGCATATAGTACTCCACCGCATGAGCCGCCGCTGGAACCACACCCGGCAAATGCAGCACTCGCAGCCAGTGCCAGCCCCATTCCAAAGATCCTTTTCATCATACTAAGTAACTCCCTGCCAGCCTGTTTAATTCCCTTGTGGCGCGCCGCCAGCTATTAGCACAGCTGCCATGAATTTGAAATCCTCGAACCCCAATCTCCGCAAGGGAGCCCGCCGGATGGCGGAGATTCCGCCTTCAGTCCTCCGGGACCTGAACACGGGCCGCATTGAAACCCTCACGCTCGTCGAGTGGCTCGCCATTGATGCCGAAAAACTGGTTCGCGCCGTGGCTCCCGCACTGGGGGCGGATGAGACCGCTGACGATCTCATAGACCACGCCCGCAGGCTGAAAAGGCTTGGCATCATGCAGCGCACCGAAGGCATGGGTGCGGCCCTCCACAGCGTTCTAAAAGGCCATCCTCGACGAGAGGCAATTCTCCAGCGGGCCGCTTCCCATCCATCCGATACCGTGCGGACCTGGGCTGCCTATGCAATTGCCGCTTTTCCGGAACTGCCACTCAAGGACCGCCTGGAGATCATCAGACCCTTCGCCGCCGATTCCCATATGGGAGTGCGCGAGACCGCCTGGATGGCTGTGCGGCCACATATTTCCCAGGATCTCGAAAAATCCCTGAATCTGCTTTCCGGCTGGACTGCAGAACCGGACGAAAACCTCCGCCGGTTTGCCACCGAAGCGACTCGTCCGCGTGGGGTCTGGTGCGTCCACATCTCCACGCTCAAGGAAAACCCGGAGCTGGGACTGCCGGTACTGGAGCCGCTCCGGTCCGATCCGAGCCTCTATGTCCGCAGGTCCGTCGCCAACTGGCTGAACGACGCCAGCAAGTCTGATCCGGACTGGGTAAAGAGAACCACCACCCGCTGGCTCAGGGAATCACGGACGAAAGAGACAGCCTGGATCGTCAACCACGCCACCCGGACGATCCGGAAAAAGAAAAGCCGCAGCTAGGCTGTCTTCGCCTTCGCATCTTCAAGGATCTTCGCATTGAAGTTCGCCACTTCCTGCGAGATCTTCATGGAGCAGAATTTTGGTCCGCACATGGAGCAGAACTCGGCCGACTTGAACACCTCCTGTGGGAGCGTCTCGTCGTGCATCTCCTGCGCCCGCTCCGGATCGAGTGAAAGCCGGAACTGCTCCTTCCAGTCGAAGTTGTAGCGGGCCTTCGAGAGGGCGTCGTCGCGGTCCCTGGCCCCCTTGCGGTGACGGGCGATGTCGGCCGCATGGGCGGCGATCTTGTAGGCAATGATTCCCTGCCGCACATCCTCAAGGTCGGGAAGCCCCAAATGTTCCTTGGGTGTCACGTAGCAGAGCATGGCCGCCCCGCTCCATCCGGCAAGCGCCGCGCCGATGGCGGAGGTAATATGATCGTAGCCCGGCGCGATGTCGGTCACGAGCGGACCCAGTACATAGAACGGTGCCTCGGAACAGACCTTGATCTGGCGGCGAATGTTCATATCGATCTGGTCCATCGGCACATGGCCGGGGCCCTCCACCATCACCTGCACATCCCGCTCCCAGGCGCGGCGCGTGAGTTCGCCCAGCGTATCCAGCTCGGCGAACTGGGCAGCGTCGGATGCGTCGGCAAGACAGCCAGGCCGCAGGCTGTCACCCAGCGAGATGCTCACATCGTATTTCGCGCAGATGTCCAGCACACGGTCGTAATGTTCATATAGCGGATTTTGCCGGTGGTGATGGATCATCCACTGGGCCATGAGCGAGCCGCCCCGCGAGACGATGCCGGTGAGCCGGTTGGCGACCAGCGGCAGATGTTCCAGCAGGATGCCGCAGTGGAGGGTCATGTAGTCCACGCCCTGCTTGGCCTGGTGTTCAATGTTGTCGAGGAGAATATCCGCCGTGAGGTCTTCTGCACGGTCCACCTGCTCCATCGCCTGATAGATCGGTACAGTTCCGATCGGTACTGGGGACGCACAGATGATCGCCTCCCGGATCCGGTCGATGTTCTTGCCGGTGGAGAGGTCCATTACCGTGTCGGATCCGAGCCGGACCGACAACTTCAGCTTTTCAACCTCCTCATCAATATTGCTGGAGACGGCCGAATTGCCGATGTTCGCGTTGATCTTGCACTTCGAGTTGATGCCGATGCACATGGGCTCCAGGTTCACATGGTTGATGTTGGCCGGGATAATCATGCGACCACGGGCCACTTCCGAGCGGACAAACTCCGGCTC
>CAZSFB010000022.1:6121-10489 GCA_964606035.1 uncultured bacterium
GCATCTCTTCCGTGATAACCCCCTGGCGGGCGTAATGCATCTGCGTCACATTCACACCCTTGCGGTTTTTGACCCATTCCTTGCGCATGACTTCCTCCGGCCCTGCTGGCCCGTAAATGTTAGTGGTCCGGATTTCTGGCGGGAGGAGGGAGGAAAACGGAAGCGGCCTGCGGCCGGTCCTGTCCCGTTCCCTCCGCCGGCATTACCCGGATCAGGTTCCTGGGGTGCGTCTCAGACCGCCGCCCATGCGCCGGCCGCCCCCACGGGATGACTCTGGAAGGCTACGCAAAGCAGACTTTGAGCGCAAGCGGAACCTTCTAGGTGTCCAGAAATCTGCCTAACCGGCGGGAAACAGCGTCGGGCCGCTTCTCGATCTGGCATTCCCAGACAGTCAGGGTTTTCCACCCCAGACGATTTAACCGCCGACGATTAGCATGGTCTCGCCGGGCGTTCCGCTCCAGTTTGAGCTTCCAGTATGCTCTACGGGATTTGGGGATTCTCCCATCCACACAACGCTTGTGGAGATGCCAAAAACAGCCGTGAACAAAAATAACCTTCCGGATCCGTGGAAAAACCAGATCGGGCTTTCCTGGAAGATTCTTTGCATGAAGCCGGCATTTGTGTCCAAGAGAGGCAACAATGCGTCTGACAGCCAGCTCGGGAGATGTGCTTTTGGAGCGGATGCGCCGCATGTTTTCGGAGCGGCGTCGCGGAGACAGGGAATCCATGAAACCAGCACTATGTTTCGCTCTGTGCAGAGAACTTTCGCTTCAGCCACTTCAAGACCTCAATCTGGTCAGCAATGGTTGCACGGCGAATCTGCACAAGCAGCTTACGGGTGGACGGACGGTCAAGCGTCAGATTTTTTGCTCCCTCATTACATACCGAACAAATCGCCCGCAGGTTAGACAAGTCATCAGTCCCGCCGACACTTTTATCGACAATGTGTCCTATGTGCAGCCGGGTTTTTCGCCCCTTATCATACGGGTGCGGTTCGCCAGCGACTGCACCGCACTGCTGACAGGTAAATCCGTTGCGATCCAGAACAAGAGAGCGGGTTTCCTTGCTGATGGATCGTGCAAACGCCGGGACCGGCTTAGGATCCTCAAGCAGGTATTCTCCCGGCTTCAGGTTTGAACGGTCCTTGTTTGTCAGTATCCGGTAGCCTTCTTCATCACGAAGTTCACGCACTCGCCGGGCCCATTCAGTAATGCCTCCAGCCGCCTCACGAAGTTCATAGGCATCAAGAGTCCGGCCGACATTTGCCAAAAAGTAGGCCCGGAGCTTTGCCCGGGCCCCATTGCCATGCACTTTTACACGGCTACCGCTTTTCGCCATTTTTCACCCTGTAAGGATTTCCAGATGGAATGCCCCACTGCCCGCGCAACTGGAGGCGGGAACGCATTGCCCACCTGACGGTAAGCAGCTGTTTTCTTACCTGCCAGTCTCCACTCATCCGGAAACCCCTGTATCCTTGCTACCATTGGGATAGTAAGACGGATCAGTGCCGCCACCGGAAGCGCAGCATCGGGCGGTTCATTGGCAATTCCGTTACCGTCAACGCCAAGCTCAGCCCATTCCCGTTTCGCACGGGTGGGACCGAGATCCGGGCCGCCATGCTTCCGGGAACCTCCAACAACAGTCGGTGCAACCCGGTTGGCACGCTTCCTCCATGTGGCTGCGCCTTTCCAGCCCCGTGCCTCAACCATGTCCCCTATCGCCTCGGATACCGTCATTACGGCACCAAGAGGCTCCGGCCAGTGGAAACCGGCGGCGTATTTGCCCTTCACGGCCACTAAAATAAAACGGGGACGGAGCTGAGGCACTCCAAAATCACAGGCGTTCAGCAGCTTGAACTCCGCCGAATAACCCAGATTTCTGAGCTGTTTCAGAAGTTTTTCACGATATCCGTCAAACTTGCTGGACGCAAAACCCCTAACATTTTCCAGCATCACTGCGGCAGGATCCATCTCCCTAACGAGCCGGAGAGCCTCCGGAAACAGGTCCCGCTCATCATCGGAGCCAAGCTGCTTGCCCGCAATAGAAAACGGCGGACAGGGGACACCGCCAGCCAGCAAATCCGCTCCCCGGAAATCGAAGCCATCGAACTTTCTTACATCGCCCTGAACAATATTCCACTCCGGACGGTTCAACTGGAGAGTGGCACAGGCTTCAGCCTCAATCTCGACGGCACAGGCCGTTCTGAACCCGGCCTGTTCCAGACCGAGAGCCTGTCCACCGCCGCCTGCACATATCTCAACAACGCTCAGAGGGAACGGAGCCTTCTGTTTCTTCCGGGTTAGCACAACGACAATTTACTCCCTGCAGGAAGTGGTCTCAACTATTTCTTTGTCCGCGTCAGCGCGTAAAGCATGACGCCGGCGGCGACACTCACGTTGAGAGAACCGGTTTTCCCGGCGAGCGGAATCCGCACCCTTGCATCACACTGGCGCAGGTTCACGGGGCGGATCCCCTTCTCCTCGGAGCCGAGCAGAATTGCCAGCGGGCGATCCAGATCGATCTGCTCGGGCGGTACGCCCTCGTTGGCGTCCGCACCAACGATCCAGTAACCCGACTCCTTCAGATGTTCGAGCATCCGGGCAAGGTTGCCCACGCGGGCCACGGGCAGATGCGCCGTGGCTCCGGCGGCCGCGCGCTCCACAGTAGTCGTGACTGGAGCCTGCCGGTCCTTGGGGATCAGCAGCCCGCCGGCACCGAATGCCTCAGCCGAACGGATGATCGCCCCGAGGTTGTGAGGATCCTGCACGGAGTCCACAACAACGAGATATCCCTTCGCGTGTTTCACCGACTGGATGAGCTGCTCGGGATCCGAGTATTCAAAGGGATCCAGGACGGCCACCACACCCTGGTGGCGGTTACCGGCGGAAACCCGGCTCAGCGTGTCGCGGTCAGCGAAGGCAACCTTCACGCCCCTCTGCCGTGCAAGCTGGACGAGGGCTTTCAGGTCGCCGCCTTCGGAACCTTCCAATATGTAGAGCTGACGCACCCGCGCGCCGGAGCGGAATATCTCCTCCACGGCATTGCGGCCGGCCACCGGCCGGGGTGCATCGGGGTCGTCAGGAATGGTATCCCGGCGCTCGTGGCGGGGGGCAGTTAACCGGTCCCTGGGCGGGCGGTTCCTGAATCGGTCGTCTTTGGGCGGGCGCTTGCGGTCCATAGGGGCCTCTCGTTAGCGGATATAAGGCGGGAAATCGAACCCGCAAGCCCTGCCCGTCTACCTGGATCGGCAGACTGATTGACTGTTCAGTCAATTCTCCATACCCTTCCGCATGTTCCCCTCCGCGGCTTATCCACGGGGGGCCGGGAGCCACCCATGACGGTCAAGGTCTCAACGCCGCCGGGGGTTCACCTGATACAGACGCCCACGGTCTATCCGGGAATCCCCACGGTCAACTCATATCTCATCGAAGGCCCGCTCACGCTGGTGGACGGCGGCCTAAACACGGCCGAAGCCTGGAAATCGTTCAACGAGCAGGTGGACCTGCTGGGATTCCGGGTGGCGGATATCCGCCGGATTCTGGTCACCCACGGCCACCCGGACCACTATGGTCTCGCGGAGAAAATCCGTCAGATCTCCAATGCCACGGTTTTTATCGGAGAAACTGAAGCCCCAAAGGTCATCGTCAATACGGCTAGCCGGATGGAGTCCATGCAAGGTACTTATGGCGAGTTCTGCCGTCGGCTCGCAGTACCGGATTCGGTTTTCCAGGTAATGCGCATGATGGGTGAGATGAATCACAAGATCTCTCCGCCCGTTCAGTCAGTCACGACGGTACGTCACGGCGACCGGATCCCCTTTGACCGCTTCGAACTCGAGGTCATCGCCACGCCGGGCCACACGCTGGGGATCGTCTGCTACCACGAACCTGTATCGGGTTTTGTATTTTCCAGCGACCACCTGCTTGAGGAGACCTCCCCCAATCCGGTCATCGAGCTCGGAGAAGCGGGTGAGCAGGACTACGACCTCAAGTTCCGTTCGCTGGTCAGCTACCTGCAGGAAATGGAGAAACTGAAGGCGATGGATCTCTCCTGCATTCTTCCCGGCCACGGGCTGCCGTTCCGGGGACACGGGGAAGTCATCGACTCACTGTTCAGCTTCTACGCCCGGAGACAGCTCAAGGTCTGGAACGTGCTCCGTGATTCAGGACCGCTCTCGGTTCATGCCCTCGGTGCGAAGGTGTTTCCGAATGTGGCCGGTATGCAGGGGTTCCTGGTCGCCTGCGAACTGCTCGGAAACCTTGAAGTGATGGAGGAGTCCTCTAGTGTCGTTCGAGGCTTCGATGGCACCCACTACCTTTATGAAGCGGCACCGGAGCCGCCCCGGATCTGGCCATTCCGCTGAATTTT
>CAZSFB010000022.1:10499-16036 GCA_964606035.1 uncultured bacterium
TACAACCCGTTGAAATTACTATGGATAATATCCAACTTTCTGCCTATTGCGATTTTACTTGCCCAAACTAGACGCATGAGTCTAGTTTATAGGTGTGCTTAAACTGGCCCCGCAGACCCGGCGGCCACTCTTCCGAATGAGGTTCCAGATGGCGGAAGCGACCCAGTCAGCGGATGGAAAAAAGCGGATCCGTTTCTTGTCGGAGTCCGAGCGGCGCATCTTGGCCCAGGTCGCCGATGCCGCCTTTCCGCCGGGCCGTGTGCTCCCGTCACCCGACGGCCTGGTCATTGAGAAGATTGAGAATTTTATTGGCCGCCTGGGCCCCGCTGGGCAGGCTTTTTACCGGACGCTCCTCTGGGGAATCGAAGTCGGAGCCGTGCCGCTCAAGGGCAGACCGTTCTCCAGGATCAGTTCCCGCGATGAGCGTGAGTCGGTTCTGGACAGCCTTTATTCAAACCCGGCCACCTTCTGGAGCCTACGTGGCCTCATGGCCCCGATGAAGATCTCCTACCTGAACGACCGCCGTATATTCGAGAGCATGGGCTGCAAGTTCGGAGTCGAACTTCCCTCCCACCCGGAGAAGAACCGGTGGGACTCCCAGATCGTGAGCCTCTCCAGCCAGGAGACCGAACACGAAACGATTGAGGTGGATGCCGTCGTCGTCGGCACCGGCGCGGGCGGAGCGCCGATTGCCAACGCGCTGGCTGCCAAGGGACACGCCGTCCTGATGCTGGAAGAGGGACGCCACTATACCCGCATGGACTTCAACGGCCATTCGATGGAGATGCAGCGGAAGATGTACCGGCAGCAAGGTGCCACCGTCTCCATTGGAAATGCCATGATTCCGATTCCCGTTGGCGCCACGCTCGGCGGCTCCACCACGATCAATTCGGGTACCTGCTACCGGGTGCCGGAGCGGGTGCTCGCCAAGTGGCGAAGCCAGTTCGGACTCTCGGAATTTACGCCCGACTCGATGGATCCTTATTACTCCCGTGTCGAGAAGATGATCGGTGTCGCCGAAGCGGACTGGAAATACCTGGGGGGCGTCGCCCGGGTGATCGCACGCGGCTCGGAGACGCTGGGTTACCACCACCGGCCGCTTCGCCGGAACGCGCCCGAGTGCGACGGGCAGGGGCTCTGCTGCTTCGGCTGCCCCACCGACGCCAAACGGTCCACGAATGTTTCCTATGTGCCTGAAGCCCTGAAGGCCGGAGCCATGGCCTACACAGAGGCCCGTGTGGACGAAATTCTCGTGGAGAACGGCCGGGCCACTGGGGTTATTGCCCACGGGAAAAACCGTGATGGCAAGCGGGTTCAGCTTACGGTACGGGCGAAAGTAGTCGTGCTGTCGTGTGGAACCCTCTACACACCGCTCGTGCTCATGAAAAACAAGCTGGCGAATTCGTCCGGCATGGTAGGGAAAAACCTCGCGATCCATCCAGCGAGCATGAGCTGGGCCCTGTTTGACGAATCCATTGAGGGCTGGAACGGAATCCCGCAGGGTTACGCCATCGAAGAGTTTGAGGATGAAGGCATCCGCTTCGAGGGCGGATTCACACCGCTCGATCTGGGTGGCGCTGCCGTGAGCTTCGTCGGAAAGAAGTGGCGTGACCTCATTGACAACTACGACCGGCTGGCGTGCTTCGGATTCATGATCGAGGATGAGAGCCGCGGCCGTGTGCGGCCGGGACCCGGCGGCATGCCATTCATTACTTACTGGCTGAACCGCGAAGATGTCCGGAAGATGATCCGTGCGCAGGCGATTCTCGCCCGTGTATACCTCGCCGCCGGCGCGCGCGGGGTATATCCAGGTCTCCAGATTTTCGACGACCTCTCCACCGAGGCGAAGATCCGGCGGCTGGAAGAAGAGGGTCCGTCCAGACTGAGTGCCCGCCACTTCGATCTGTCGGCTTACCATCCGCTCGGAACCTGCATCATGGGTAACGACCCGAAGACGAGTGTCGTGCGGCCGACCCACGAAACCCACGACGTGAGAAACCTCTACATCTGCGATGGGTCGAGTGTCCCCAGCTCGCTCGGCGTGAACCCCCAGCTCACCATCATGGCGATGGCGGAGCGAGCTAGCGAATATATTGATGAACGGATCCGGCTTGGGGAACAGGGCCGTGAGGCTGCCTGAACCGGTAATGCCGCATAAGACTGAGAAGGAGACACCACCATGACTACCGCCACCGAAACCCGTCCTGCCACAACGGCAATCGGCCACCTGCTCGACGAAAAGGGATTCGAGTTTCACGAGATCATGGCGGGCGATTGCACCTTTCTTACCGGACCGCTGGCGGGCCGGACGGCCCGTGTTGAGTTTGACATGCGGGCCCATGCGCCCTCGCTGCCCCGGTTTCTCTCGAAAAAATCAGGCAAGGGAGTATTCCGCACAGCCAACCTGGAAGGCGTCATGAAGATTCCCGGTTTCGCTGAAAACACCCCCGCCACCGGTGCCTTGGAGATGAACTTGTTCAAGAGCCGCGGAATGATGGTTTATACGATCGATTTCACTGGCTCCGACGGAAAGACATACCACCTGCACGGCGAGAAGCACCGGGACTGGCTGAATTTCCAGCGCGGCATGACGACCCTTTATACCGAGATCACTGAAAAGGAGTCCGGGAAAAAAGCCGCCAGTGGTATCCTGTATTTCGACATCAAGACCCTTTGGCCATTTCTCCGGACCTGGAAACTGACAGGCGGCTGACAACCGCTGCGCCTGCATGAACGATGGCCCCGCGAGCGGGGCCATCTTCTTTTGGCACAAGGGAAACGCCCCACCCTTTTCAGGGATGGGGCGTGGGGACTTGGGAGGAAAATAGGGGATATGAGGAAGGGACAGGCCGGCCTCGTAGAGCCGGCCGGGAAAGCCTTTTCATCTTCAGTCAAGCGCGATCTTCTCAAACTTCACGAGAATCGCCAGAGCACCTTCCATGATTGCCCGGGCCTTTGCTGTCTCGGCGTGAAGGATCGCATGCATTTCAGCATCCTCCTGGTTCCGGTTCCGGCACATGGCGCTATAGTTCTCGAACGCTACAAGGCTTGATACGAGACTCGCCAGATGATTGGGGCATTCACAGTTCACTTTTGGTCGAATCTCCAGGAGTTTTCCAATCTGGGTCGGAGTGAACTGGCGGGGTGGTACAGTGAAATCTTTCGGCTGGTTCATGATTTTGAGTTCCTTTTTTGATTCCTTAAAATGATGCCTTTTCGTGAGGCGAAAATCCTTTTTACGACGCCAGTTTTGCCGTCTGCTTCTGCTTCAGGATGTCTTTCACGATGAGACTCAGGATGTGCAGACGAAGGCCACCAACGGTGATGGGGGCTTTGATCGCGCGGGACTTGCCGGTTGACAGCCGGTCCACAAGATCCCTCTTGGCAAAGTGGTAAAGGACGATCACCAGCTCCGGGTCAGACAGTTTCAGCAGCTTTTCCAACTCCTCCACAGGCTGCTCGCCAAGCAGCGACAGGTCCACGACCATCACTTCTGGCCGGTCGGCAGTCGCCCGGTTCCGGAGCTGCTGGAGGCTCTGCCCCACGTAGACAAGACGGAGACCATCAGTCTCAATATTGGAGTGACGGACTTGCGCTCCAAGGGTTTCATCGAGGATAGCGAGTTTGACCATTTTCTATCTGCCTCTTTCTAGGTTTTGGGCCTTACACACGTTCTGTGCTTGTCAGCTTTATGTCTATATATTGTCTACTACTTGCGGCAAATTAATAGCTAGATGCCCATATATGACAAATAATCGTATAGATTTTGTACATTGAGATAGCCCAACAACCATGTTCGAAATACGAACCGATGACACTTCACCCCTCCAGTCACCGAGCCGCATTTCCCTGACACATCAACTACTTACACTCACCCGTGTCTTGGCATGTCCTATGCGTTACTGACGTTGGAACATTCTTCACATTGGCTCAGGGCACATAGTTTTCACTTCGGGCCAGGAGGCAGCACCCAGAAAAATGGCGATTTGTTATTATAACTATCTGTTATTTCTATATTTTTATGGAATGACACTACCTGACACAGGGGTAGTGTAAGGTTGGTTCAACGACGAAAATATAGTTCATTCAGGTAAGGGTGCAGCCAGAGAAAAGGAAACAGTAACCGGAAATATCGGTTGCGTATACAAACCGAAAGCGGGTATAAGGGTTTCACGGTGAGCAGTGCTTTAAGGGAAACCCCACCCCCGGCGGAAGCAGAGGGAAAGGCGACAAAACGATGCAGGATCCGAAGATCGACAAGAAAAAGATGCTGGCCGAGGCACTCTCGCAGATCGAGAAGAACCATGGCAAGGGCGCCATCATGAAGCTCGGGGAGAGCCACACCCAGGCTGTTGATGTGATCTCCACCGGTTCGCTCGCCGTAGACATCGCGCTCGGTGTTGCAGGGGTCCCCCGCGGACGCATTGTGGAAATCTACGGCCCGGAATCCTCCGGCAAGACGACACTGGCATTGTCGGTCATCGCACAGGCCCAGAAAAATGGCGGCATCTGTGCCTTCGTGGACGCCGAACATGCCCTGGACGTGGGCTACGCGAAAAAGCTTGGCGTCAATATCGACGACATCCTGATCTCGCAACCTGACAACGGCGAACAGGCACTCGAAATCGCTGAAACCCTGATCCGCTCGAACTCCATTGACGTTCTGGTGGTGGACTCGGTGGCGGCACTGGTACCCCGGGCCGAAATCGAGGGCGAGATGGGCGATTCACTCCCCGGTCTGCAGGCCCGGCTCATGAGCCAGGCCATGCGAAAACTCAACGCCGCCGTGGCGAAGAGCCGCACTACCCTCATCTTCATCAACCAGATCCGCCAGAAGATCGGTGTCATGTTCGGAAACCCCGAAACCACCTCCGGTGGCAATGCGCTGAAATTTTACGCCTCTGTCCGCATCGACATCCGCCGTATAGGCGCGCTCAAGCAGGGTGAGGTGGTTATCGGCAATCGCACCCGGGCAAAAATCGTCAAGAACAAGATGGCTCCGCCGTTTCGCGAGGCCGAGTTCGATCTCCTCTACGGCGAGGGTCCGTCACGCATCGGTGACATCCTGGATCTGGGCTCGGAGATCAGCGTCGTGCAAAAGTCGGGCTCCTGGTACAGCTACGGAGCCGAACGGATTGGTCAAGGCCGCGATCAGGCGGCAGCCTACCTGAGGGAGCACCCGGAAACCGCCGACGAGATCGAACGGAAGATCCTTGAGAACTATGGGATCATCCGGAAGACCGGCAATGAGAAGCCGGAAACGGCGGCACAGGCCCGGGACGCGGAAACAGACACCCCGGCCCGCAAGTCCCCTCCCTCCCGGAAGATTCCCAAGGAGGAGATTGCCGAAGCCTGATCCCCAGGCATGTCTACCGGAAAAGAATTCTCAACGGGCATTGAGAAAAAAGGTGCAGGGCGGAACTCCCGGGTGGGACTCCGCCCTGTCCCTTTTCCGGCGGAATAATGTGGCTGTTTCACGGGGACAATCCGCGTTTAGCTGTCCCTGCCGACCACAGAAAACACACAACGCCGCACCA